>JAUMXJ010000125.1 GCA_030529205.1 Bacillota bacterium
AAGAGAAAGTTTTAGTATTTTCTTGCCGTGATTCTCAGCGTATTCAGCACCGCAATCAATGCGGCTCCGACATCCGATGCGACCGCCAACCACATATTTGCAAGTCCGAGAGCGGATAATGAGAGGACTGCCGCCTTGATGGTAAGAGAGAGGGCGATGTTTTCAATGACGATTCTTTTCGTATGTTTGGACACGCGAATCACGGTTGGAATCGCGCTGATTCCATTTTTCATCAGGACTGCATCCGAAGCTTCAATTGCCGCGTCGGATCCGTTCAGCCCCATGGCAATTCCGATGGTTGCTCCTGCCAGCACGGGAGCGTCGTTGATTCCGTCGCCGACGAAAATAACGCTTTCCCCCTTGGACACGTAGTTTTTCACAATTTCGTACTTATCCACAGGAAGCAGGGAACCATGGAATTCATCAATTTTGACGCTGTTTGCAACGAGCGCGGTGACATCTTCACGATCTCCGGACAATAGGGTTGTCTTCATCTGTTTTTTGAGGTTTTGAACGGCTTCCGCGGAGTCTTCGCGAATTTTATCGCTCAGTTCGATTTTTCCGATTACCCGATTGTTTCTTCCGACATAAATCGCGGTCACACCGCTTTTGACGGATTCCGATGATAGATTTACAAGCTTTGCATTGCCGAGCGTAATGCTGTTTCCGTCTTGAAAATCTGCATGCAGTCCCATTCCCGGATGCTCTTTTATACGGGTAATCGTCACGGCTGCGTGAGGGCGAACCCTGCTTTCCGCGAATTGTTTGATTGCGACCGCAAGCGGGTGAATCGAGCCTTTTTCCATTTCAAACACATAGTTCCAAATATCGGAATCCTCTTCCAAGTCGGTGTAACAGACCTCAAAATCTCCCGTTGTCAAAGTTCCCGTCTTGTCGAATACAATGCGCTCGGCAGATGCGATCGCGTCCAGATAGGAAGAACCCTTAAACAGGACACCGAGCGAAGACGACTTTCCGATTCCGGCAAAATAGCTGAGCGGAACCGAGATGACCAATGCACACGGACAGGATACCACCAGGAATATCAGTCCTCGGTGCAACCATTCTTCAAAATTGGAGCCTCCGTACAAAAGGGTAGGAATCATAACCATTGCAATTGCGGCGAGGACAACCAGGGGAGTATACACCTTCGCAAATTTGGTGATAAATTGTTCCGTGGATGTCTTGCTTTCTTTGGCATCCTGTACCAATGCAATGATTTTGGAAATGGTCGAGTCGTGGAATTTCTTGGCGACCTTGACTTCAATCGGGTGTCCCACGACAACCCCTCCCGACAGGACTTCTCCTCCGTTTACCACTAAGACGGGAGCACTTTCCCCCGTGATGGCAGCATGATTGATTTCCGCTGAGGAAGAGAGCAGGATGCCGTCCAGTGCGATACGCTCTCCGACCTTTACAATCAGAATATCGTTGATTTCTACGCTTTCAGGAGGCAATACCGAAGTCTCGGAGCCTTTTCGGATGGTGACATTCTTCGGGCGAAGCGCCAGCAAATTCGATATGGCGTTCTTCGATTTGTCCACTGCTTTATCTTTAAAGAATTCTCCGATTTCAAAAAGAATCATGACCGCAGCCGCCTCCGGAAACTCTCCGATTGCGATGGCTCCCACAGAAGCGATGGACATGAGGAAGAATTCGTCCAGAATATTGATTCTCTTAATTGCGGTGACAAGAACTCTGCTTCCGGCAACGGCATATGAAATCAGGAAGAAATACGGGTGCAGAAAACCCAGCCCGAACAATGCGAGCGACGCCAGAATTCTGTATAGAATCGGAATGTTTTTTATAATCGAAAGAGGTGTATTTTCTTGTTCGGGAGATATTGCACATCCGGAACATCCACATCCGATTTCATCAAGCGGAGATTCCGAATCTGTCTCGTGATTGCAACAATTTCCGTGATGTTCATGATGATGTTCATGGTCATGCTCATGGTGGTGCTCATGATGCTGCTCGTGCATATGATGTCCTTGTTCATGATGATGTTGTTCAGGCGTGTGAATCAACAGCGGAATGGAAACAATGTCCTGCATGCCCGACGAATGTGTATGATGGTCGTGTTCACCGCATCCACAATGCTTATGAGAATGTGGGGATTTTTTTTCCTTCTTCATTTTAACTGCCATAATATTCACCTCCGAACATATGTATATATGTGAATCTATGAATATTATAAACAATCCTCTGCACAAAGTAAAGTCTAATTTAGAGATTCTTTGGCAATTTGTGTTTGAAAAATTTAACTTATGGATTATACTGTTAGGGACGAAAGGGTGGATATTTTGAGAAAAAGATGGTTTGCATTTTGGACGGCGATTGTGATGATGCTCAATGCTTGCAGTTACAATCAGGATATCAGCAGAATCAATATCGGAGGCGTAGACTATTGCGATGTGACACAGCTTACCGTGCAAGCTCTTTCACAAATTTGGTTGGAGATGGGTTTGGCAAGTGAGATGAGAGTGACCAGAGGGTCGGTTGAGAGTGCGGATTTGCTCGAAAGCGGACGTCTGATCAGTGCGATTATTTCTCAAGGCGTGGCAAGGCAATACGTTGGAAGAAGCGTAAGCGAAGCGCCAGATGCACCGAAAAGCAACTCCAATATCAGGGCGGGGGTTGTCCTGTCCCGAAGGTATTCTCAGGCGTGGACGGTACGCAACGATATTCAGAACTATCTGGATTTTGAAAATAAAGTGATATGTGTCGGTCCGGAGGGCGGCAGCGGTAAGGAATATCTCGAGAAAATTCTGGGGGCGCTTGGGATTAAGCCGAGAAAATACATTTATGCGGACTACGATAAGTCACAGGAAATCTTGCAGTCCGGAAGAGCGGATGTCTTCTTCGGTTGTCTGGAGGCTCCTGCGTGCTTTGTCGATCGGGATATCGATGTCCTTGGTGCCAGAGTGATTTCTCTGACGGATACGCAGATTGACATTGTACTGAAAGAGCAACCGATGTTTGTCGCACATAATTTTCCCGACCGGGCTTACGGAGAGCAGTACAAGGGGATGCGAACCGTAGGAGATCACTATGTCTACTGTTTTTCAAAGAATGTTCCCGAGGATATAGTCTATAATTTTGTCAAGAACATTTTCGACAACAAGCATATTTTGCAATTGCACTCGGACGAGTACGACGACTTCGGTCCGGAGTATCTGAATCAACTGATTTTGCCTCTTCATAACGGTGCTTACCGATACTATGTCGAAAAGGGCATTTGGGTTCCGGATACCGCAAAGCCGATTGACAGCCTGGGAACGAAGTAATCGATCGGACCGATTAAATCGGAACGATCAATCAGACCGATAAAAAACAGACTGTTCGTGCGAATGAACAGTCTGTCCGTCTTCAGACTGAAAGAGAATTCAGTCTTTTTTTTTCAAAAGTTATGTAGCTAGACATTAAATCGGAAGAGCACGACATCGCCGTCCTTGATTTCATAGTCTTTTCCTTCGAGTCTCACCTTGCCCGCTTCTTTTGCGGCGGTCATACTGCCGTGTTTGACCAATTCGTCAAATGCAATTGTTTCAACTCGAATAAATCCTTTTTCAATATCGGTGTGAATTTTTCCGCCCGCTTTCGGCGCCTTTGTTCCGCGTTTGATGGTCCACGCTCTGGATTCCTCAGGTCCGGCGGTAAGGAAGGAAATCAGTCCGAGAAGGCTGTAGCTCGCTTTAATCAGTTTATCCAATCCGGATTCGGCAATGCCCAGCTCTTTTAAAAATGCCTCCTTGTCTTCATCCGCCAGCTCGGAAATCTCCTGTTCCATCTTGGAGCAGATGACGACGACTTCGGATCCCTGACTTTGTGCATATTCTCTGACTGCCTTCACATACTTATTCTCTTCTCCGATGGTACCCTCGTCGATGTTTGCGCAATAAATGACCGGCTTATTTGTGAGAAGATTGTAGTGTCTGAGTTTTTCACGCTCTTCTTCGTTCAAATCCAGACTGAGTGCCATTTTGCCGCTGTCCAAGTGCTCGTTTACTTTTTTCA
>JAUMXJ010000126.1 GCA_030529205.1 Bacillota bacterium
TTAGAATGAAAACAATGAAAATAGAGGTGGTAAAAGGAAGGGAAGAGTATGGGCGAAAGTGGGAAGTGTAGAAGTTTTCGAGTCCGATTTGGACATGATGCTCGCTTCTCTGGCACCCGAAATCAAGACAAATTTTCAAGGGGAAGAAGGGCGCAAAAGGATGTTGGATGAGTTGATTTTTCAAGAGTTGTTCTACTTGGACGCATTGGAGAAAGGACTTGATAATACGCCGGAGTTTACGCAAAAACTCAATGCGGTAAAACGCGGCATGCTCAGCGAGATGAATGTCGCAATGTGTACCTCCGATGTGCATGTGGACGATGAGGATATCAGAAAGTTTTACAACGAGAATGGCGATAAAATGGCACAGTCCGAGGTGAAGGCATCTCATATCCTGGTGTCTACGGAAAAAGAAGCGAAGGAAATCAGAGAGAGAATCAAGACTCACGAAGATTTTGAAAATCAGGCGAAAGAACACTCCATGTGCCCTTCCAAAGATGTGGGAGGAGATCTCGGATTTTTCGGACGAGGCATGATGGTGCCGGAATTCGAGGAAGTCGCATTTTCGATTCCGAAGGGAGAGATTTCGGAACCTGTAAAGACACAGTTCGGATATCACCTGATTTGCAAGACGGATGAAAAAGCGGCGCAGAAGCCTTCTTTTGACCAGGCGAAGGAGATTATCGCCCATTTGTTGCAGCATCAGAAGCAAAACGAAGTGTTTATGAAGAAGGTCGGAGAATTTGAGAAAAAATACGAGGTGAAGAGATTTTAATGACGACAAAAATTGCTGATTTTGAAGTGGGTAAAGTCTGTACCGGCTTTTATCTCATCAAATGGAAAGACCAGAAGATGAGTTCTACCGGAAAGCCGTTCATCGATTACACCTTCACGGATATTTCGGGCTCGGTGAACGGGAAGCATTGGTCACCTCTTACCGATAGTGATTTCGGGTATGAAATCGGCGATGTGGTCAAAGTCCAGGCGGAGGTGACGGAGTTCAACGGGTCGCTGCAGGCAAAGGTTCAGAAAATCAGGCGTGTCGAGGAGCGCGATGAAATCGATATCGGCAGCATCGTTCCTTCCGCACCGTTTCCGCCTCAGGAAATGTTTGATGAAATTTACGGGCAAATACTCAAAATAAAGGATGTTGAGATCAGAGCGGTTGTGCAGGCGTTGGTGGATGAGAATCGTGAAAAACTGATGTATTATCCTGCCGCAAAGGCGAACCACCACTCCATTCGAAGCGGACTCTTGTACCATATGTTGCGCATGTTGCGCGCCGGTCTCGCGCTTTGCGGAGTGTATGATTCTGCAAATCCGGACCTGGTCTGTGCCGGTGTCGTGCTTCATGATTTGGAAAAGATTCGGGAGATGGAGGCTACGGAGATGGGGGTTGTCGACTCCTACACTCTGGAAGGAAATATGCTGGGTCACATTATTATGGGGATCAAGAGCATTTCGAGAGTATCTGAGAGATTGGGCGTTACAAAAGAAAAATCCCTTATCCTTGAGCATCTGGTGCTGTCGCATCACTACTATCCGGAATTCGGAAGCCCGAAAAAGCCGATGTTGATCGAAGGAGAAATTCTTCACCATGTCGATATTTTGGATGCGACGATTTATGACATGGAGCTGGCATTAAAAAACACGGAATACGGAGAGTTGAGTCAAGGTATTCCTACATTAGAGAAGAGAAGAATTTATAAGGCGGAGTTAGAATGAGTGAATTATTAATCGGATTTACCGAATTTAGAATCGGATACCTGATCATGTACTTAATCGGCGGCTTACTGATATATCTTGCAATCAAGAAAGATTACGAGCCGATGCTTCTTTTGCCGATCGGGTTTGGTGCAATTTTGGTCAACCTCCCTCTCAGCTCTATTTGGAGTTATGACGGAGCGGACGGCGTATTGCAGGCTTTCTATAAAGTCGGCATTTTGACGGAAATCTTTCCCGTGCTGATTTTTATCGGGGTTGGAGCTATGATTGACTTCAGTCCTCTGTTGAAACAGCCTAAGATGTTGTTCTTCGGTGCGGCTGCTCAGTTCGGAATATTTTTTACCGTACTCTCCGCATTGGCTTTGGGAAAGTGGTTTCCGGAACTCGGATTTGATTTAAAAACATCCGCAGCCATCGGGATCATCGGTGCCGCAGACGGTCCGACCTCCATCTATGTCGCGTCGAAGTTCGCCCAGGACTGGATCGGACCGATTTCCGTCGCCGCGTACTCGTATATGGCGCTCGTCCCGGTGATACAGCCGCCGATTATCAAATTGTTAACCAGCAAAAAAGAGAGAATGATACGGATGGATTATTCTGAAGTGAAAGTCTCCAAGACCGTCCTCATTCTATTCCCCATTATTACGACCATCATCGCGGGAATTATCGCGCCGATCAGTGTTCCGCTTATCGGTATGCTGATGTTCGGGAACCTCATTCGTGTTTCGGGTGTTTTGGAAAGACTTTCCAGCGCGGCTCAAAATGAACTCTCCAACCTGGTGACGCTTCTGCTCGGTATTACCATCGGTTCCACGATGCATGCGGATAAATTCCTGGATTACAGGACGCTGATTATCCTCATGATGGGATTGGTGGCATTCGTCTTTGACACCGCCGGCGGAGTTCTTTTCGCAAAACTGATCAATCTTTTCTCTAAACAGAAGGTGAATCCGATGATCGGGGCGGCGGGAATTTCCGCATTTCCGATGTCGTCGCGTATTGTGCAGAGGATGGCGAAAGAGGAAGATCCGACAAACTTCATATTGATGCAGGCTGTCTCGGCGAATGTGGCCGGACAAATCGGGTCGATTATGGCGGGCGGAATGGTGTTGGCGCTTGTTCCGTGGTTGTTGACAATGTAGAGGTGAGGTATGATAGAAAAAGGATTATTACTCAGCGCATACGGACTCGGCGGGGTCTTCGTATCATTGATTATTTTTTACTTAATGGTTCGCTTGTTGGTGGTTTTATTTCCTGTAAAGGAAGAAAATAAAAATGTATAGTTTCAAAATATGAATAGGAGGAAGAAATGAAAGGGTTTAAAGAGTTTATTTCCAAAGGAAATGTAATCGATCTGGCTGTCGGTGTGATTATCGGCGGAGCGTTCGGAAAGATTGTCGCTTCACTCGTAAATGATGTGATTATGCCGCTGATCGGAATGGTTTTGGGCCAGGTGAATTTCACCGAGTTGAAATGGGTGCTCAGCGCGGGCGATCCGGAAGTTGCGGTTTACTACGGTAAATTCATACAGAATATCGTGGACTTTTTAATCATTGCACTGTGTATTTATGTCATGGTATCCGCAATCAACAAAATGAGAACCAAAAAAGAAGAGCCTGCAGCTGAAGAAGCACCAGCTGAACCTTCTGAAGAAGTCGTTCTCTTAACTGAAATAAGGGATTTGCTTAAAAAGTGATGCAGGACGATAGGCGCATAGCAGTCTTAATTGATGCGGACAATGTCTCGGCGAAATATGTCAAGTCCATACTGGATGAGGTCATCAAGTACGGAACGGCGACCGTCAAGCGTATTTACGGAGACTGGACGAAACCGCATAGCGCAAAATGGAAGGATGTGCTTCTTCAGAATTCAATTATTCCCGTTCAACAGTACAGTTATACGACAGGGAAGAATTCCAGTGATGCTGCGCTGATTATAGACGCAATGGATATTTTGTACAGTAAGGTTGTCAACGGATTTTGCATTGTATCCAGTGACAGCGATTTTACCAGATTGGTTGCCAGAATCAGACAAGAAGGATTTTTTGTTCTCGGAATGGGCGAACAGAAGACCGCCGAGCCGTTTATCAAGGCGTGTGATAAATTCACGTATCTTGAAGTCATTTCTCCGGAGAGCACGGAGAAAAGCTCGAGTAAACAGGGTGACGGAAACGCCAAAAAGCAGGTTCCGGACATCAAAAGCCTTGAAAATCTTAAAAAGGAA
>JAUMXJ010000127.1 GCA_030529205.1 Bacillota bacterium
GGTGGCATTCACACGGCAGACCGCTAAACATTGAAAAACTAAACACCATCGGACTTAAAATTCGAAATATCAGCGAAGAGAAAGAATTACAATACTTAATTAAGGAGTTGTACACGCTATTTAGCGAAAACATGAATGCTACCAATAGCAGTGCTATGATTCTAACAAGAGGAGGGGCATGATTATGACAAATTCAGAAAAAATTGTGGATAGTCTCAAATCTGCCGTAAAAAGTTGCGGTATTAAGGCTCAATCAACGATTAAACCAAACAAATTCCCACTTAATTACAAAAAACGCGGATATCAATTAGAACCGGTTGACTACCTTAATGGTGAAAAAATTAATTTCACATAAATCTAAAAAGGTTAATGCCTTATAAACAGAAATCCACCAGCTAAGCTGGTGGTTTTACTTTTTAGGGCATAACCCCAGTCTACGTAATGTCGAAAATTCTCTACTCCTCTATGCAAACTTCAGGTTCCCATACTTCTGAAATATCATTAAACTACTTTTTCTCTTAGCTTCATTGGTTCCGTTTTATTACAGATTTTATTTATAACCTCTATTTTGTTATAATTTATATATAAAAAAGGGAGGTTGCTATGAAATGGAATGAATTTTCGACGAATTACACATCTTGGACAGCGGAAGAGCAGATGGCAAATATCCAAAACCTCGAAGATTTCGGAAGCAATGACGAAGTCTTTGCAGTCGTGACTTCTCTCAAGGAAAAAAGTGTCGGCGCAATGCTGATGCAAGTCGCAGGCGGCAAGGGAGTCGTATTTACGAGCGAACAGTATGCATGGCTGTCCGACGGAGTCGCCGTGGGGCAACCGCATTATTCGAAAGAGGATATGGCGCGCATGGCGGCACAAAGCATTATGGACAGTGTCATACCGCCTGTATACATGGGGCCTTCCAATGCCGAGGAAGTCGATGAATTTGTCAAAGACGAGGCGATCGACTTGGCGGAGAATGCGGCAATTGATATGGCAAGCGAGGTGGGCGGAATGGGAATGTTCGGCCGGCTGCTTACGAGTCTCGGAATCACGAGATTGTTTCAAGGTTTTAGAAGAAAGAGAAACGATGAGGAGAATCAACGCAAATAGGTACGCGGAATCTTAGAGGCACTAGCGTTTTTCACCATCCTGCGACCCGCCTGTGTTTTGTTGCATCTTGTTTTCGGCCTGTTTTTTCATCAAATTTCTCACATAAAAGAACCCGAGTATCGTGGAGGAGATGACGCAGGCGATTTCCACGCCGAGTGCGATTTTGAAATTGGCGGAGTGCACGTCCGCGAGGCTCATGCCCATCACGGAAAATGTGATTACGGGCGGAAGGAAGCCGAGGATGCAGCTCCAGAAATAAGGCCGGAAGCGGACTTCGATGGAGCCCATATATATGCTGATAATGTCGCTCGGGAACATGCCGACCAGGCGGACGATGAAAGAGAACCAAAAATCGCTTCCCTTTCGGATTTCTTTGATAATCGCCATTTTGGGGTATTTTCGTATGGCCTGCTCGACGAACTCGGCGCCGTTGTACCTGCCGATGAAGTACGGAATGGTGATCATAATCGCCGTTCCGAGCGTGTTGACGAGAATCGCCCAGTGAAGCGGAAACATGATGCCGGCGGCGGCGTAGAGCAGTCCGACGTAGATGACCATACTCATACTCTTCAGTGCAAAGAAAAACAGCAGCACCATTGCGGCAAGCAAAGGGCTGGACGGCGTATAACGAAAAATATCGTCGACGGAAATCCGATCGCGATAGAGATAACTCACGACGATGAGCACAACCCACATCAGGATGACAATCCATCTGACGATGGTAAGAAGACGCATATTCAAGGATTTTCTTCGCGTTCCGTCCACGTTTGTCTTCGTCTTCGCCTCTTCCGCTTCCAAGTATTTAAGACAGCATTCGTTTGAACCGTCCATATTCCTGTTGTGTTTTTTTTCTACATGCGGCTTATTGTTCAGCATATCAACATTATATAGTCTCTTTTCACCGGGGCGTCAATACGATTCATCAAAATTTAAGAGAATGCTCATCCCGACTGTGCCGACATTCTTAACAGCCCACATTCTTAACATTGAATTAAAAATCATTTATTCATAATATAGACAATTTTCATCGAATGCGTTTCACTTACAATAGAAATGTCTACGTTGTCTCCGAAACGGTCGAAGAGGTCGAAGCGGTCGGGGCGACAAAATCAAGAAAACGACAAGGAGTTTCCATACATGAAAAAAGTGATTGCATCCCTACTCTTACTCAGTTTGCTGCTGGTGTCATGTCAGCAGCGGGACCTGAAAGGCACCGAAATGAGCACAACAGACACTGCGGGAAACGCGGAAGTCAACGGAGGAACGGCGATCCTCATGTCGAATCTGGCTGACGAAAAAAGTAAGGCGGAAGTGAAAGCCGTCCTGAGCAAAGTACTGAACCCGGAAAGTGTCGAGCGTTTTATGGAAAATGTTGCAGATTACAATGACACCATCGAAAACAGAAGTCTAAATGAGGGTTTTGTCCTTGCAGTGCAGCCGGAATACGATATCGAGGGAATCAATGAACTTTGGATATCCAAAAAAGAAAACTTTGCCGGTACCAATTGCAGAATCAATACATTTATGCTTTTGAACAAGAACCTGAAAATCGATGTCGAAACATCGGATGACTCTTTCCTGTTCGCGGATAAGGATGCCATTCTCGAAAAAAGCCTGTTTGATGAAGCGGAAATGGAAGAGTTCAAGAAGCTGTTCTCGAAAGTGAAGACGGAAAACACCGTGGATGTCCGGGTACACGGAAACAAGATGGAGGAACATCTCTCCGGCGTGACCTTCCCGGAAAAAGTAAAAATGGTGTCGGTCGTGCTTCACGACAATCTTGACGGGGATTTCCTCTTTATCGGGCATACGGGTGTCCTTGTGGAAGACGGGGGAAAATACCTCTTCCTCGAGAAACTCACATTTGACGAACCGTATCAGGCGATTTTCTTCGATTCCGCCCACGCGTGTCATGTCTATCTCTTCGAAAAGTACAAGCACTACCACGACGAGACGACGGCAAAACCGTTCATTATGGAGAACGGCACATTCATCGACCTGCCCGCCTACTACAAATAATCAAACAGTTATTTTCACATCCTTCGTGAACCCGCTCGTGATTTGCTAGGGGAACGCAAAGAAAAACGTGTTGCGACAATGTACTTGATTGTCTGCAACACGTTCATTTTTATTTATATATCTTCTCGGTGTGTTACACCGATATATTTTCCTGATTCGCTTTCACCGCTTCCCGTCTACCCGTCCGCACGATCGATGATAATGTACGGCTGAAGTTGGAACGGCTTCGGTGCAACCGATCTGTCATGCCACATGTAGAACCATCTTTCGAGAGGGTATACGTAGAACCCGTCCTGTGCATGGTCTCCGGTATCATACGGATCGGCAAAGATGATGATGTCATCTCCAATGCTCGGCGTGCCGTTGTTGTCGTATCCGACAATCGCCTGCCAGTGACCGTTCCAGTCTACCCATTCCACCATGATTGCTCTGCCTTCTTTGAGATGGCCTGTGAGCCACTGAACGAAGTAAGAATCTTTCGCATCTTCAACATATTTGTCTGTTTCCGGATCGTTTTCACTCGCATAAAGGCTCGCACTGTGGAAGGTTCTCTTGAGGTTTCCGAAGTCGGACTCCGGAACCGCGTCCCCTTCTTTGTAGAGATCCTCTTCCGTGATTTCGGCTTTGTAGCTCGTCTCGACAACCTTTACATCGCTTCTGCCGGAAAAGAACTTGTACATCTGCTCGACATTGGTTCCGTATTCTCCGTAATTGTTCGCACTGCCCGGAGCGGAGCCGTCAACGTCTTTGTCAGAATGAGATTTCATACCGATCGCAATATCCATTTCGGAAAGCGGATTCTTGTTCAAACCGAGGTT
>JAUMXJ010000128.1 GCA_030529205.1 Bacillota bacterium
TTCGCTCTCCCTGATCTCCTCTTCTTTCAAATCGGCCAGCGGAATATCCACGACAGTCTCGTTATACCAGGTGTATTTCTCCAAATCTTTCTTCGCTGCCTCAAACCTCCCGCCGCTGTCGTAGAAGAAATAATCGTTGTAAGGAATCGCAATTCTCGGAATCCCAGATTCGTCGACGTAAAGCACGGCGTCCGATATCGAGCCCAGCGCAAAACTCATCGGATTCAATACGAATCCGGGCGCGCTGTGCTGAACCGAATCCCAAAGAGCATACAAATAGGTGGCGTATCGCGCCGCAAGACTCTGATTCACGCTCGTATAGTCCACAATGAATCTTCCGAAAACATCGGCAAGCCCCGCATAAAGCCTATCCTGATTTTCCGCCTTTGCCATGTCGATCAATTCCCTGGCGGAAACATACCGCCCCGTGTCCTTTTCGAAGACATATGCACTCATTGTATAATCCGGTCTTCGGTAGTCTTCATATGTATACGCATGCACGATGATCACACTCAAAAACTTTTCACTCTCGACTACACCATACTTCAAATACCCGAAACCGTTTTGCAGAATGTCGTCCTTAATGGACTCAAAATATGTATTCTGCCCTTCTTCCCAATTACCGAGAATATCATTGCTCAACATTTTAATAAACTCATTGAAGTTTTTCGCATCCTCGGTGTCGAACGTCAATTGCGGGAAAACATAATCTTGTTTAAGATTAACGGGTATTTTCAATTCATCAAATATCTTTTGTCCGACCGCATGTATGTCCGTATCCAAATCATAAACCAATCCGGAGCCTTTGTTTCCCAGAACACGGCCTCCGAACAGGTTCATAATGTACTCACTTTTATCTATTGATGTCCCCATCGGAACGCTTTCCGTTGTAGAGGAATCCGCTTCGGAAGAGGATGCAACCGATGATTCGGAAGAATGCGAAGAAGAACCGGAATCGCTGACAACACTCGTTTCTTTCTGTTTCTCCCCGCCGCAAGCGACAAAGGTCGCAAGCAGACATGCGAACAAGACCATAATTCCGACTTTTCTATTCCAGCCTGATCGTTTCATAAATAACCTCCCTCTTTTTTCATCGTAAAAACAATACCATTATTTCATTTATCAAAAAATATACTAATATTGTTTAAATTAATTATACAACATTATCCATTAGAATAAAATTTTTAATTTGCAAATAAAAACCGCCCTTTCGAGCGGTTCTCTTTCGAGCATCTATGATTCATATTTTTCAAACCGATCCGTGAGCAGAATGGGCTCCAAACGCCGAATTTCGACGGTGGCGCTCGTTATTTCCGTTATCCCTTCCAATATGCGATCCGTTACCGTTTCTCCGGTGTACAGCACGACGGTGACCTTGTCCGAATACCTCTTATCCGCTATGTGAAGAGCTTCGCCTTGCCCCAATTGCTCCAATATGGACTTGAGATAATGCTCCACACTCCCCAGGTAGGTATAATCCATCTCCAGCTCCGTGTGACGGTACAGAGCCACCGTGCTGACCTCGGCATGTGCAAGCGCCTCTTTCAATGCAGCGGTATAAGCGCGCACCAGCCCGCCCGTTCCGAGTTTAATCCCGCCGAAGTACCTCGTAACCACGACACAGATGCAATCAAAGCCTTCATTTCTCAGCATGCTGAGAAGCGGAGCACCCGCCGTTCCCGCAGGCTCACCGTCGTCCGAATACTTATAGTACTCTCCGACAAGGTAGGCAGGCACATTATGTGTCGCCTTGTAATGCAGTTTGGCAACAGATTCCACGGCATTTTCCGCCTCCGAGACCGTCTTGACCGGAAACAGATGGCAGATGAATTTCGACTGTTGTACCACAATCTGATACTCCGACTTTTTCAGCACCGTCTTAAAACTTATGAATCCCATATAAAGTCCCGATACCTCTCATAATCCGCTCGATCCAGCGCCGTGCGAATCATCGCGCCTTTCTCCGTCCACTCGAGATCGGCTGCATACTTATTTTGCAAATAGTTCTGTACAGCTCCTTCTCCGAACGGAATGAGCAAAGTCGCCTGTATGCGCTCTCCGAACAGATGTGCTCGTATTTTTTTGGAAAGAGTATCCATTCCCTCCCCCGTCTTGGCGGAAATCATCAATTCATCCTCTGCGACATAGAGATCGCGATCCGCAAGAAGGTCGGCTTTATTCAAAGCCGTAATCATAGGGATTTCCCCCGCACCGATTGTATGAATGACATCGAGCGTAACTTCTTTTTGAAACTTACTGTCGACATTTGCCACATCGACAACCTGCACCAACAAATCGGCAAGTGCCGCCTCTTCAAGCGTCGACTTAAATGCTTTCACCAATCCGTGAGGAAGTTTGGAGACAAACCCGACCGTATCAACCAGTATCATTTGGCTTTTGTCTTCAAAAACGATATGACGACTGTATGTATCGAGGGTGGCAAACAACATGTCTTTCTCAAACACTTTCTTTTTATCCGCTTCGTCATGAGCAGTGTATTTCTCAATAAAATAATTCATCACGGATGATTTTCCGGCATTGGTATACCCGACGAGAGCGACGATCGGGATCTCGTTTTTTTCTCTCTTCGAGCGCTGAATTTCTCGACTTTCCTCCGCCTCACTAATCTGTCTCTCAAGTTCCGTGATGCGCTTTTGAATCGCCCTTCGATCGAGTTCGAGCTTTTGTTCTCCGGCACCTCTCGTTCCGACTCTCACGCCGCCGGAACCGCCGCCGGCGCCGGTTCGGGAAAGCTGACCGCCGAAGCCCACCAGTCTGGGAAGCTTGTATTTTTGTCTTGCCAAATCCACTTGCAGCCTTGCAATGTTGGTCTTCGCTCTGTCTGCAAAAATATCCAAAATCAACAAAGTACGGTCCACAATTCTGGCGCCGATTATTTCCTCAAGATTGCGAATCTGGGACCCGGACAACTCGTCATTGAATATGGCGAGATCACACTCGTTTTCGAGCACCATATCCCGTACCTGTTCCGCCTTTCCGCTGCCGATATAGGTTGCCGCTTCCACCTTATCCTTATTCTGTGTAACGACGCCCATTACCTCCGCACCTGCCGCTTCGGCAAGTGATTTCAGCTCTTCAATGACATGGTTTGCATCCACGTCGCCGCTGTCTTTAAACATAAGAACCAATATCGCTTTATTCAAAATATCTCCTTTATCAAGCTTATTTTTCCCTAAACCGCTTCCGATCTGTTCATGTCACACCCCCAGCATATTCTAATCGTTTTTCCGGAAAAATAAAATGCCCCCTCGGGGCATTCATCATGCGCAACTGCGCAATTCAAACCGACAAATTCGGTAGGACATGCGAGCATGCCCACAATTTTTAATACTGATGGACTTTTCCTTTGTACTGCTCCGCGGGCTTAAATTTAACATCATATTTTTTCATGCCCGCATCATAGGTCGTATCCACAATCATCCACTTGCCGTCTATCAGTATTTCATTCCAGGCATGGTACCCTTCGACATTGGTCGTATACCCCTTTACCAATCTCGCGGGAAAGCCCAAGCTCCTCATAAATGCCGCCAACATAGAAGAATAATCATAGCAAATTCCTTTGGAATCGACAAAAGTCTTGGAGATACTCGGGACATAATCCGGTTTTACCGTCGACGCTTTATTAAAATCATAAATGACATTCTCGGTGATATATTTATAAAATATATCAAAAGCGGCCTCGGCGGTTTTTACATCCTTCGCCAAATTGAACGCATACTTAATCGGCTGATCCTGTTCACTCCATTTTATATTCTGGATTGAGTTCAAATAAATAACCGTTTCATCTTCCACTTCGAGCTTAACGGTCACGCGATCTAAAATCGCCCATTTCCCCTTCCCTACACCTTTCATGATTGCAACCATGTACTCGCCCTTTCCCATTGTAAGAGGGAAATACTCGGTCTTTCCGTTTGCAAAAAA
>JAUMXJ010000129.1 GCA_030529205.1 Bacillota bacterium
AACTGCCATGCTTAATAAGTGTGGCGTTTTTTTTATGGGATTTTTTCATCCTGTCATGTTAAAATCTGGAATAATCTACTAGATTAAAATCAGATTAGATTGGAGGGGAAATGGAAACAAGCAAAAAGAAAGGGAGGCTGAGAAAAAAGATTGTCATCAATGTCATGACGGCAATGTTAATCGCAAATGTCACTCTGCTTATCATCAATCAATTATTCGTCACCGGAAGTTTTAAGAGGCAGATTTTTGAAGACATTGAGGTTTTGAGTACCGAAATAGCGAATTCCATGGAACTCCAAATGCTAAGTTATGAGGGTATTGTAAAAGAGTTGGCGGGCAACCCGATTTTGACGAGTCAGGCGTTTTCGGATGATGCGAAAATCAACTTTTATATGAAAAAGGCGGAGGAACACGGCTTTAAAGTCTTCTTCTATACGAATGCCAAGGGTTTGGCAAAAAATTTGACACCGGGAAAAGAAGAGTTTGATGTTTCCGATCGCACGTATTTTCAAATTGCCATGCAGGGAAAGGTGTATACCTCCTCCATCGTCGTAGATAAGTATGACAATTCGAAAATATTTGTTATTTCCGCTCCCGTCTATGACAGATTGGGCAGACAGATCGGCATACTCTCGGGAATCAAGTCCATCGATTTTCTCAGCGACATGTGCGTGGAGTTCAAATGGCTGAAGTCGGGCGGTGCATACCTGATCGATCGGGCCGGTAATTTTATCGGACATAGAGATAAGGTGTTCATTACGGAAGAAAGGAATCTCGTGACGGAGAGCGCCAAACCGGGAAATGCGGGCGTCAAGGAGTATTTTGAAAATGAAATGCTGAAGAAGGACAAGGGAATCGGCTCCTATCAATACGGAGGAGTTTCCAAAATATCGGGATTCCACAAAGTCGGGGAGCGCGAAGCGATTGTCGTCGTATCCATCAATGAATCGGAGATTTTTGAGTCCATTTTCAGTTTGACCAAGTCGCTGATTGTGATTTCCGTAATCGGAATCGTCATTATTTTTATGGTGGTCGTGCTGATTTCCGATAATATTGCAAAAGCGTTCAAACACCTTCAGGCGGATGTTCGGGAGCTTGCCGATTACAATCTGAATTTTGAAAGCCAAAAGGATTATTCCGAGCGGAATGATGAGATCGGCGGAATTTATAACGCCGTTATGACGCTCAAAAACAATTTGGCGCATATTGTGAAAAATATATCATCCCATGCTCAAAATACCGCGGCAACGGCGCAGGAGCTGTCGGCAACCGCACAAAGTACCACCGAGACCGCGACACAGGTGGCTGCAGCGGTGAGCAATATTGCCGACGGTGCAACCCGCCAGGCGGAGGACACCGAGAACATGAACAGACAGATTACCGCCACCAGCGAAATCATCGGCAGTGTTATCGGGCAATTGGATGAGCTGTTTATGGCGGTGGCATCCATCGATGAGAGAAAAGAAGAAGGTCAGATCGCTCTCCTGGAATTGGAACGCGTCTCCGAAGAAACCAGAAAGCGTTCGGCCTCCATCAATCAGGTCATCAATGAAACCAATGCCGGAGCGGAGCAGATTTCACAAGCGAGTGAAATGATTCAGTCCATCTCCGATCAGACAAATCTTCTCGCACTCAATGCCGCAATCGAGGCGGCGAGAGCGGGCGATCAGGGAAGAGGATTTGCGGTGGTTGCAGAGGAAATTCGAAAGCTTGCGGAGCAGAGCGCCGGGTTCTCGGGAGAAATTAAAAAAATCATCGAATCGCTCAAAAATCGTACGGAATTTGCGGTATCCGAGATGGATGTGGTTCAGGATATTATTCAGACGCAGACCGTTCGACTGGAAGAGACGCGAGTCAAGTTCGGAGAGATTGCTTCCGCGGTCGAGAAAAGCAAGGATATTGTCGATGCGGTCAACAATTCTTCGAAGGAGATGGAGAGGCGCAACGGACAGATGGCGAGTTCCATCGTCGCACTCGCGGGAATCGCGGAGAACAATGCGGCGACGACTCAGCAGGCTGCCGCGTCCGTCGATACCCAGGTGGCATCGATTCGCGATATTTCAGATGCCAGCGAGAGCTTGGCGGCTCTTGCACTTCAGCTGCAGGAGGAAGTTTCGGAGTTTAAACTCTAGCGCTGTGTCGGAAATGACGGGGATGTCGGAACATTTTTTAAACGAGGCTGTCGGAATTTTCCGGCAGCCTTTTATAGTTTCTTTTGCTTTTCGCTGATATAATAGGAAGAAATGAGGATGAGCAGATGAATCTGAGTGAAGTTTTGAAAAATGTTGAAATCCGCTCCATGCAGGACGCACTTCCGGAAGGGTACGAAATACGGGGGGTGAGTTGTGATTCCAGGGAAATTTCGGAGGGGTGGATTTTTGTTGCGAATAAAGGAAAGATTTTAAACGGTGAGGACTATATTCCCGAAGCGGTGCGAAAGGGCGCGGTCGCTGTGGTTACCGAGTCCGATTCGAGGGAGATACCGGAGGCTGTGTGTCACATCGTCGTCCCGAGTACGCGCAATGCGTTGTCCGTGATGGCGGCGAATATGATGGGGCGGCCGGCGGACAAACTTGCAATGATCGGGATTACCGGCAGCAACGGCAAGACATCCACTTCGTTTATGGTCGACGGAATCCTGCGGGCTGCGGGTGTGCCCGCGGGACTTTTGGGGACGGTGTTTGCACGGACCGGAAAGAGGGTGGAGGCTTCGATTCTGACGACGCCGCATCCCTCCAATCTGCAGCTGTACCTGTCCGATATGGTGGAGAGCGGCTTTCGTGCGTGTACGATGGAGGTCTCGTCCATCGCCGTCAATATGCGCAGGGTGCACGGGGTGCATTATGATGTCTTCGCCTTCATCAATATTTCGCGTGAACATATCGACGATCACGGAGATTTTGAAACATACTACAATTTGAAGGCTTCGGTTGTGAAGGGTCTCGGACGGGAGAGCATTTGCGTGCTGTATGCGGACGATGAGCAGGTTTCGAGGCTTGCGCATGAGACGTCTGCAAAGGTGCTGTATTTTTCCGACAAGGAGAAACGCGGGGACTGCTATCTCGAACGGCTGGATCTCAGCACCGGGAGGGCGAATTTCACCATGAATCTTCTCGGTGAAAGTATTGACATTTCGCTCAAAGTTTCCGGGTATCACAATGTCGTGAATGCGCTTGCGGCTGCCACCATCGCGACGGCGGTGATGAAGTCGGGAAAAAACAATATCGAGATCTCGCCTGCACACATCAAGGCGGGGTTGGAGGGATATTCCGGTGTCGAGAGGCGTTTTGAATGCATCTACGACAGGGAGTTCAAGATTTTTGACGATCATTTTGCGAATCCCGGGAATATCGATGTCACATTCGAGACCATGCACCAGATGAGATTTGACGGATTTCACATGTGTTATGCGGTGCGCGGCTCGCGCGGTGTGACCGTCAATCGCGAAAATGTCGAAGCGATGTTGCCGCATTTGAAACGCCTGAACCTTCGTTCTTTTGTCGCAACCGCGTCCGTGGAAGATGTGGGCTACAAGGATGAAGTGACGCCGGATGAAAAAGCGGTGTTTTTGGCGTGCATGGCTGATGCCGGGATCGAAGTCGTCTGGTTCGACCGCTTAAAAGATGCAGTTGTTTACGCGACCGACCTCGCGCGCCCCGGTGATGTCCTCCTGCTCGCAGGATGTCAGGGAATGGACAGCGGAGGGCATGTCGCACTTCAGCATCTGAGTGCGAAAAAAGCGGATGATTCCATACTGAATCCCATTCGCAACCGCGTTTGCGGAAGCTTTCTCGCATAGTTGCGGAATCGGGCTTCCGGCACATCTCGCCGATTTACAACAAAACCCGGAGCGTTTAAAAATGAAACAGAAAGTAGGACATATGAACGAAAACATGGAACAAAAACAAAACACTGACCAAAT
>JAUMXJ010000130.1 GCA_030529205.1 Bacillota bacterium
GGAGATTGCCGCACATGCATTCTGCTCTTTTCCGGAAGCGGTGGAACTCTTCATGTACAATCTCCCGAAATCTACTCGAATGCTGAAAGAAAAGAAGCCCCCGAAGCCGATTGAAAAAGTATTGAGCGAAGAACAGAAACGGGCGGCGGATCGGATTTGGGAATCCGAGGAAAAGGTTCATTTGCTCTACGGGGTGACGGGAAGCGGAAAGACGGAGGTGTACTTCGAACTGATACGGCGCGCCCTGGACGCCGGGAAAAAAGCGCTTTTTTTGCTGCCTGAGATTTCCTTGACTCCACAGATGACCGATCGCATTCAAAAGACGTTTTCGGGAAGAAAAATTGCAGTCATTCACTCCAAAATTACGGATGCGAGAAGAGCGCGGTTTATGGCGGATATTGCACAGGGGAATGTGGATATCGTACTCGGAGCGCGCTCGGCGGTCCTTGCGCCGCTGCGAAATATCGGAATTGTGGTCATAGATGAGTGCCATGAAACAAGTTATATGCAGGAGAACAGACCCAGGTACAACGCGACGGCGGTCGCGAGAAAACTCGCCGAACTCGAGGGAGCCAGATTGGTTTTGGGTTCCGCGACGCCCGATGTCTGTGATTATTATGCGCATGACCGGAAAGGGACATTGGTATCTTTGACAAGACGATATGCCGATTATGCAATGCCGCACACCGTGGTTGTCGATATGAGACACGAGTCGGATAAGATTGTCAGTTCGCAACTGGATCGGGGAATTCGCGACAGGCTGGAGAAGAATGAGCAGATTATCCTTTTTATCAATCGGAAGGGGTATTCCAGCGCGGTGCAGTGCGATCGATGCGGCTATGTGTTTCGATGTCCGAACTGTGAGATTGCGAAGACCTATTACAGAAGCATCCGTCGTTTAAACTGTAATTATTGCGATCATTCGGAGCCTGTCCCGCACAAATGTCCGGAGTGCGGAAACGAGGACTTGGATTTCAGCGGAATCGGAACGGAGAAGATCGAAGCGGAGATCCGTTCAAGGTATCCGAATGCGATTGTCTCCAGAATCGATCGCTCCGTTATGACTTCTCATACCCGTCTTACGGAGATTACAAGCGCCTTTGAGGAGGGGAAAATCGATATTCTCATCGGGACGCAGATGATCGCAAAGGGGTTGGATTTTCCGAAGGTGACATTGGTCGGCATTATGTCCGCGGATTTGCAGCTCTATATTCCGCACTATTCCGCTTCTGAAAAAGCGTTTCAGCTGTTTACTCAGGTCTCCGGCCGTGCGGGAAGAAGTGGATTGCGTTCGGAAGTGATGATTCAGACGTATAGCCCGCATCATATGTCGATTTCGAGCGAGGACTATCTTGACTTTTACAGAAAAGAATTGATTTATCGGGGAAAAATCGGTTATCCGCCGTATCGTTCCGTGGTGACGCTGATTTTCAGTGACGAGGACGAGGCGAAGGCACGAGAATCCGCGTATCGTTCAAAGAAATATTTGCGTAAAAAAATGGAAATGGCTTTGTTAGATAAACATGTTAAAATATTCGATGAGGTCCCCGCAGCATTAAAAAAGCTCGACAAACACTACAGGTATCAGGTTTTGATGATTGCTGAGAACGAGGTGTTTGAAAGAGTTTTGGCGCTTGTACGCCTGATTGAAGGAAAACTGCAGCAGACGACCAAGTCGCAGATTGTCGTGGAGATCAACTGATCGGCAAGACCGAAATGATATAATGAAAGTGAACAATGCAAGTGAACGGCGAATAATGAATAATAAATCATGAGGAAGATATGGCATTACGAACAGTGAGAACGGATGAAGATCCGATTTTGAGAAAAAAATCGAGAGAGGTGACCGTGTTTGACGACAAACTCGAGGTCCTGATCGAAGATATGATAGAGACCATGCACGATTCCAACGGAATCGGAATTGCGGCACCGCAAGTGGGCATTTTGAAGCGTGCGGTGATCGTAATGGACCCGGAAGAGGAAGAACCGGATCCGATTCCGATGATTAATCCCGTGATTTTGGCGAGAGACGGAGAACAGTGCAAAGAGGAAGGTTGTCTCAGCGTGCCCGGAAAGACCGGAACGGTGAATCGACCGTACAGCATCACCGTGGCGTATCAGGATGTGACGGGTGAAAAGTACGAGGCGAATCTCGAAGGAGATATCGTCAGGGTCGTCTGTCATGAAATCGATCACCTGGACGGGGTTCTGTTTACGGACAAGGTCGTGGAAGATACGACCGAACGCAATGATGAGAAACGCAGAAAGAGGAGATAGGATGAAAATCGTTTTCTTCGGAACACCGAAATTTGCCGTTCCGACCCTTTTAAAGCTGGTGGAACATCATGAGGTGATTGCGGTGGTGACTCAGCCGGATAAAAAGAAAAACAGAGGGCAAAAATTGCTGTTTTCGGATGTGAAAGAAGAGGCATTGAAGCTCGGGATTGAAGTGCTGCAGCCGGAGCGTCTGAGAGAAGCGAGTATCCCGGAGGCGGATGCCTATGTGGTAGTCGCATACGGACAGATTTTTCCCGAGCGCTTATTGTGTGCACCGCGTTACGGTTGTTTGAATGTCCATGCATCTCTGCTTCCGAACTATCGGGGGGCGGCTCCCATTCAAAGAGCGATCGAAGACGGGGCGAAAGAGAGCGGTGTCTGCATTATGAGGATGGAAAAAGGTCTCGATACGGGCGATG
Source organism: Bacillota bacterium (assembly GCA_030529205.1). Classification (GTDB taxonomy): domain Bacteria; phylum Bacillota; class Clostridia; order Peptostreptococcales; family Acidaminobacteraceae; genus JAUMXJ01. The sequence continues at coordinate 2,697 of JAUMXJ010000130.1, forward strand.
TCATTTTGAAACAATCGGTCGAAATCGGCGACAAAGACAGTGTACAGCTCTCCGAGGAACTGTCGCATCTCGGAGCGCGGATGATGGTTGACGCTCTGGATTTGATTGCGTCCGGAAAAGCGCAGTACGAGAAGCAGGGACCGGATTTCACGTATGCGGGGATGATCGGGAAGAAAGATTACGAAATGGATTTTTCCAAGTCGTATCGTCAAAATTTACAAAAAATCAGAGCGTTCGGATATATTAAGACATCGATAGACGAGAAGAGTACAAAAGTTTATGCAATCAGCCCCGTTGACGAGAAGACGGCGGAATGTCCGGAACAGGATCGGGATCGCGTTATTGTGCGAAAAGAGGGAATTTTTGTGCGTTTGGCGGACGGTTGGGTTGAAATTACAGAGCTTCAACCGGAGAATTCCAAAAGGATGCCGGCGAAGGCGTACTTATTGGGACGACGAAAGTAAGGAGGAGGAAATATGCCGCGATATTTTTACATGGATTGGACGTACATGCTGTTAATCGTCCTGGGTCTATTGGCGATGTTGGCGCAATTCAATGTCAAATCAACGTTTGCGAAATACAGGAGGGTTCAGGCGCAAAGCGGGATGACCGGTGCGGAAGCCGCGAGACAGATGCTCGATAAAGCCGGTCTTTACGATGTAAGAGTGATGTCAATCGGAGGAATGCTCTCGGATCATTACAATCCGTCCGACCGCACCGTCTGTCTTTCTCGAGATGTGCATGACGGCAGGTCGATTGCCTCGATATCGGTAGCCTGTCATGAGTGCGGTCATGCAATTCAGCACAGTAAAAATTATGCGCCGCTCGCGCTGAGGACCATGTTTTTTCCTACGGCCAATATCGGATCTTCCTTGGGAATCCCTCTGTTTATTGCGGGATTGTTTTTCAATTTGGGGTTTCTGACCACACTCGGCATCGTGCTGTTTTCGTTCGCTGTCGCATTTCAGGTGATTACGCTTCCTGTAGAATTTGATGCGAGCAGAAGGGCATTGGTGCAGATGAATCAACATGGATTTTTAAGTGATGCCGAACAAAAACCTGCGCGCAAGGTGCTCGGTGCGGCTGCGCTTACCTATGTTGCGGCTACCGCAGTAGCGATTGCCAACTTGATCCGTTTAATTGTGATGAGCCGCAGGAGAGATTAGTGAATCC
>JAUMXJ010000131.1 GCA_030529205.1 Bacillota bacterium
GCTTCACTTGCAGCTGTGGAAGAGGCGGACCAGAACCTGCTCGGAAAGCTCCAACTCGTTATTTCCCAAATTGCAGAAAATGAGGGAATTGCGGACGACGGCTATCGCGTGACGACGAATATCGGAGAAAACGGCGGGCAGACCGTGAAGCATCTGCATTACCATATCATCGGCGGCAGAAAACTGAACGTACATGTTGATTGATACTGTACTTTTGTCAATGTAGATTAATCATTTTTTTGAAACTTTGGTAAAATGGCAGTTGTATTTTTGGCTCTGATATGTTAAAGTTACTTGTATTGTGCGACAATGAAGAATCTGCACGCGAGAGGAGGGTTGAGGATGGCAGGAATTAAAGTCGGAGAAAACGAAAGCATCGACAGTGCTCTTAAACGTTTTAAGAGAGAGACCTCTAAAGCCGGTATAATGGCTGAAATAAAAAAGCGCAGACATTATGAAAAGCCTAGCGTGAAGAGAAAGAGAAAGTCTGAGGCTGCGAGAAAAAAGAGAAGAAAGCAGTTTTAATGATTAATCATCGCTCGATTTTTCCCGGTAAAGGAAAAGTCGGGCGATAAAACAAGTCCGGTATGGTAAATTATACCTTTTATGTATTCTTATTACATTTATTGTGCGTGTTGCTTTCTTTGCGGCTGTGATAGAATGTTCGTGGAGGTATTATGATACGCAAACTTGAAATTACAAATTATCATGCACTTCACGAACTGTTTACCGACTTGGATAAGAATATAAAAATACTTGAAGAGAACCTAAATGTGACTATCAGGACAGAGGAGGGAGTGATTGTTGTAGAAGGCGATAATGCCGACACGGCAATCAAGTCCATCTCTGTCCTCCTTGATGATGCGAGCCATATCGACTCTCAGCGCGTGGAGTATGTCATCGATATGGTCGAAAAGGGGGACGGACAGGAAGAACAAATAAAGAATTTGTCTAAAAACCATGTGGTGACGACATTCCAGGGAAGACCGATCAAACCGAAGACCATCGGACAGAGGATTTATGTCGAATCCATCAATACACATGAACTCGTCTTCGGAATCGGGCCGGCGGGCACGGGAAAGACATTTCTCGCGGTTGCTCAGGCGATTAAAGCACTGAAGACGGGAGCTGTGCAAAAAATCATCATTACACGCCCGGCGGTTGAAGCGGGAGAGAATTTGGGATTTTTGCCCGGGGACTTACAGTCCAAAGTCAACCCGTATCTCCGTCCGATTTTTGATGCGATGCACGAAATTTTAGGGATTGACACATTCAACAATCACCGAGAGCGCGGTGTGATTGAGATTGCGCCTCTCGCTTACATGAGAGGAAGAACGTTGGACCACGCGTTCGTTATTTTGGACGAGGCACAGAACACGACAAAAGAGCAGATGAAGATGTTTTTAACACGTTTCGGCGCCCATTCCAAAGTTGTCGTCAATGGAGATATTTCACAGATCGACCTTCCGCGCGGGAAGAAGTCGGGTTTGACGCATGCTTTGAGAGTGCTGAAGGGAATCAAAGAAATCGATATCGTGGAGTTTTCGGAGGCGGACGTCGTCAGACACAGTCTTGTCAAAAAAATCATTCAGAAATACAAGGAATACGAAGACCGGCACGGAGAACAGTCGGAGTAAGGTCGAATTGAACGAAACATTGAAATGAAAGAGGTAGGTATGAATACAAACAAATGGAATCCCAAGTATATTGCGACCGGCGCGGCGTTTTTGGCGTTGACATGGATTTTGTTTTTATATATTGAGAAGAACTTGTTCAGCAACACCTTGCTGCATATCGCAATCTGGTCATTCGCCCATGTGACTTTTTTTACGGAACGCATCCGATTCAAGCAATTTGTCGGTCTTGAAATTCTGTTTTCCGTCTTTCTCTGCGTCGTCTACTTCACCGGACTGCTCGACGTGCTGATTATGCCGATTATCGGATTCGCGCTGCTCGCATCCATCCTGTATACGCCGTTGATTTCGACCTTTATGAGTATTGCGCTGGTTCTCTACGGAACGTTTATTTTCGGGCTCGGCGCACATGAGATCATCGCTTACCTGGTCGCAACGACATTTACCCCGGTCACGGTCACATTGATCAAACAACGACTGAATTTTATTATTTCCGGGCTCATCAGCGGCGCCATTATGTTTTTTATTGTGATATCCAAGGATTTTCAGCATATAGAATTCAGACACTTTTACGCATTGCTCAACGGTCTGGTCAGTCCGATTATTACACTGGGGATTATGCCGATTATGGAGAGTGTGTTCAGTGTCATTACACCGATGCGGTTAATGGAAATCTCGAATACGTCGAAACCTCTTTTGAAGCGTTTGATGCTGGAGGCGCCGGGAACCTACCATCACAGTATCCTCGTCGGTCACTTGGCGGAAACCGCCGCCGCGGACATCGGAGCGGATTATCTGTTGGCGAGAGCGGGAGCGTATTATCATGATATCGGAAAACTCAATGCCCCCGTCAATTACTTTGAAAACTTGGGCGGCAGAGAAAATCCCCACGACACCATGACGCCGATCGAATCTGCAAATTGTCTGAGAGATCATGTGCGTATCGGTGTCGAAATCCTGAAAAAGAACCATTTCCCGTCCGCCGTTGTCGACATTGTACAGTCCCATCACGGGGACTCGGTTATGCAGTACTTTTATCACAAGGAAAAGCGGAACAATGTGGAAGCGGATATTGAAAATTTCAGATACCAGGGTCCGAAGCCTGTGACGAAGGAAGAATCCATCATTATGTTTGCGGACTGTGTGGAAGCCGCCGTTCGTGCAAACGGCAATGTTTCTGTAGAAGAGACCATCGAAAAAATCTTTGCTCAAAAAATCGACGAAGGGCAAATGACCGATTCAGAACTCTCATTCAAGGAGATGGCGATTATCAAGCAATCCTTTAAGGATGTGCTGAGCGCTTCCGGTCATGAGAGAATCAAGTACCCGGGAGATGTAAAATAGTATGAGGACAGGCAAGAGAAGGGCTGCCAAGCGGGAAACCGTCATCTGCATCAGCAGCGAGGTTGAAGATCTTCAACGACAGGAAGAAATCTACACGGCAATCAAACGCGCCGTCAAGGTTTCCCTGGAGCATTATCGAATCAAGTCATGTGAGGTCTCCTTGCTTCTTACCGATGATCAGGGAATTCGTGAGCTGAATCAGCTCCACAGAAATATCGATACGCCAACGGATGTGCTTTCTTTTCCGCAATATCACGGGCTTGCTGAAATTAAAGGTATTTCGTTTCCATATCTCGGGGATATCGTAATATCAATTGAAACGGCGCAAAGACAGGCGACGGAATTCGGGCATTCTACGGAGAGAGAAATCTCCTATCTGACCGTACACAGCATTCTTCATCTTCTCGGCTACGATCATATGGAAGAGAAAGAAAAATGGTTCATGAGATGTGCCGAGAAAGAAATTATGAAAAAGCTGGGCGTTTTCAAGAATATGAAAGAGGATCAATAAAATGAAGGAATTTTGGAATGGCCTGTCCAAGGGTAAGAAATCTATTATCGCGATTCTTGCAGCAGCCGTACTGCTGATGCTGATATATATCATTTTACAAGGAATATCCGGATCGAAAGAATCCACCTCCGCGACCTCCAATTCGGTTGTGGAAGTCACATTACAATCGACAACTCCCGAAACCACGACGACAACGGAGACGACAACCGTCCGAAACACGATTTCCAAAGAAAATTCCAACCCGTTTACCGGATTGCCCGTGTCGGATGAGGAAAAGGAGATGCTGCGCAACAGACGTCCTCTCCTCGTCTCCTATGACAATTTGAATGAAGCATGGCCTCAGT
>JAUMXJ010000132.1 GCA_030529205.1 Bacillota bacterium
GATACGGTATATTGAGATGCATCAGCCATGGGACCATCGGCTGCATATAATAGTTCATTTCCTTGGTCTCGGCAGGCATAGTGAGAATCGCGAGCGTGTATGCGCCGACAGCCATAAACCCGGCATGACCGAGTGAGAAGAGCCCGGTGTCCCCGTTCACGAGGTTCAGGCTTAAAGCCAGAACAATGTAGATTCCGCACAGATTGATGATTTTGCTCTGATATGAGTCCAGCACCTGATTGAGAACAAAGAGTGCAATGACCGCAATGATGATCAGCGCAATATTCTTGATATTATTATTCTTCATATTTACACCTTCTCCGTCGTCTTTTCGCCCATCAGTCCGCCCGGTTTCACAAGCAGGATGAGGATGAGCAGAATAAAGGAAAATGCATCGCGATAGCCCGTGAGGGAGCTGAAGACGGCGACGAGCATGATTTCACCGATTCCGAGCATAAATCCTCCGAGCACGGCGCCCGGAAGGCTTCCGATTCCGCCGACGACAGCTGCGATAAAACATTTCAGACCGGGCATCGCCCCCATGTGCGGAATGAGTTGCGGATACCTCGAAGCATAGAGCATACCGCCGATTGCGGCGAGGAACGAACCGATCATAAATGTCATGGAGATGACTCTGTTGACATTGACACCCATGAGCGCCGCGGTTTCGAAGTCCTTCGACAGCGCGCGCATCGCAATCCCGGTCTTCGTCTTATTGATGATCAGGACGAGGATGAGCATGAGTACGAGGGTGATAATCGGAGTAATTATAGAAACAGCGCTCAGCGTAACTCCGCCGATATTGATCTGTTGTTTGAGAAGATCCGGTACCGGAAACGCTTTCGGACGTGCACCGAAGATGAGCAGACCGAGGTTCTGGAACAGGAACGAAACACCGATGGCGGAGATCAAAATGGTGATGCGCTGTGAATTTCTAAGGGATGAATAGGCAGCTTTTTCTACCAGGACGCCCACAAAGCCCGTGATCAGCGATGCGATGAGAAAGGCAATCGGCCAGGGCATGGTGTTCGACAGAATCAGGTAGTAAGCAATGTAAGAACCTATCATAAAGATTTCGCCGTGGGCAAAGTTGATGAGTCTGATGATCCCGTACACCATGGTATATCCGATGGCAATCAGGGCGTACAGCGAGCCGAGCGAAATGCCGTTGATTAAGTTTTGAATAAATTCCGTATATGACATTCAGGAGCTCCTTATAAAAAAATTGGCACAGAGAAAATCTGTGCCAATACAAAGTTTTTTATTTTATGGTTCTACGATTGTTAAGAATTTGAACTTGCCGTTTTCCACGGTGTTGATGACGGCTGGTTTTACCGCGTCGCCGTTTGCATCAAGCGTGATGGTACCTGTGCAGCCCATGAAACCGGCTGTCTTTGCGATGGCATCGCGAATAGCGGCTGAATCCGCTTTTTCCGCACGTGCAATGGCGTCGATGATGACGAGGTATGCGTCATATCCGCATGCGGCCATGGTATCAGGTGCTTTGTTGTACTTCGCCTGGAATTCTTTGATGAACTTTTCGCTGGTCTCGTTGAACGGTTTTTCCGCTGAGAAGTGAGCAGAGTAGCACGCACCGTTTACAGCTTCGCCGCCGATTTCGATGAATTCAGGAGCTTCCCAAGTGTCGCCGCCGAGGAATGTGGATTTGATTCCGAGGTCTCTCGCCTGTTTGATGAGCAGCGCGCATTCTCCGTAGTTGCCCGGTGCAAAGATAACATCAGGATTCTTCGCTTTTACGGCAGTGAGCTGCGCGTTGAAGTCCGTATCACCTGTGTTATAAGAAATTTCTTCCACGATTGCATCAGGGTTGCCTGTGATTTCTTTGAATGCCTGGATAAAATAATTGGAAAGACCGACAGAGTAGTCTTGCTGTACGTCTTTGATGATAGCGGCGGTTTTCGCACCGAGTTTTTCTACCGCGTATTTCGCCATAACGGTTCCCTGGAACGGGTCGATGAAGCAAACACGGAAGTAGTAGTCATTGTTGAGTGTAACAAGCGGGTTGGTCGGAGAGCATCCCACAGTAGGAATTTTTGCGTTTTTGACTGTATCTCCGGCAGCCATGGAAAGTGAAGAACTGTAACTACCGATAATCGCAACAACTTTGTCCTTGTCGATGAGACGCGCTACCGCATTTGCAGCTTCAACTTTGTCCGACTTGTTGTCCACAATGTAGAGCTGAACTTTCTTGCCTAAGACTTCAGGTACGATTTCATTTGCGAGTTTGATGCCGTTCAATGTCATTTCACCGCCCGCCGCACTTGCACCTGTAAGAGGTTCAAATACGCCGATACGAATCACATTGTCATCAACTGCGGTCTGATTGTTGCCGCATGACGCAAGAGAAAATACCATTACCAACGATAGTAGTACCGCTAAAAGCTTTTTCATTTCTTCCTCCTTTGATTTTGACAACATGCCAAAACGGAGAAACCAAGGTGTGGCAGCGTTGAAACTCTTGCTGTTCACACAGACCCGGATGTCCAGGATAGCTTCCCGTTGTCGTGCTGTCACTTTGTTGTATTATAACAACAAAAACCGCTCAAATCAACGACTTATTTATATTTTGGACATACTTTATTTACTGTTATTTTAAAGACGAAAGTCCTATGTCATCTTTCCGTGTTTTATATCCTGTCGCCTTCATGCGGCGTTCTTCCGCACGGAGGGGCGAGTTTTTGCTATCAGGGTTGATTTTTGCTATAATCCATTGATGACACTTTAAAGTAGGAGATTCATATGTCAAAAATCAGGAAACTGTATGTGCTGCTTATTATCATGTCCGTTCTGGTATGCCTTTACGGCGTTTATCAGCGTATCCGTGTAGAGAAGGAATACAATCGCTATGAAATGGTGATGGGATTGCAGGATATTAAGATCTTTGCATCCGAAGGCGGCAGGGACCTGATCGATGTCCTGAAAACGTTTAAGAAAATCGGGATACATACGGTGATTGTCGATGAGGCGTCAATCGAGAGTTTAAGGGAGAATGAGAGATATCGTCTCCGAACCGAATATCACGGACCGGATATCCACTTGCAGGCGGAGCCTGAACTGCTCAAATTTATTGAAGACGGCATCAAAAGAACCATCAAGGATGACAGAAAAATCTACTATGCCTCTCCCGATGTCCTGGTGATAGAGGGTAGGCTTTCCGATATCAACAGCATCAAAAAGACGAACAATCTGCCGGAAGAAAAGGTGTCGGAAATCGAGAAAATGGGATTGGGCTACTTGGAGCAAGAGCTCCATTTCCTTAAAAAGCTGCAGATTCGATATGCGCTCAGACCCTCCTTCAGTCCGAAACTTCAGGACGGGAAGAAGACGATCGACGCTTTTTTTGCCGCTGTTTCCAAGCACAATCCGAATCAGAATTTCATCCTTTTCGGAGGGAAGAAAATTCTCGGCGGTCCGGAGAACTTGGCGTATCTGCAAGAAATGACGGAGCGCTTTCACATGATTCCGATTATCATAGAAAACGGGCAACAGGACGGGAACATTGATATCGCAGGTGTTCGGGATTTGGTGCGCAGTATGGACTACCGTACCGTCCGCCTCTTCTCCACATGGCCGTTCATACAAAAACGCTATGATTACGGCATTTCCGGGCATCACGAAGGACAGGAGATTGTAAATACCTATTATCGCGCGATTACCGAGCGCAATATCCGGATTATTTATTTCCGCTTGTTCGTGACTCCGGGAGAAGAATATGTGACGGATTTGAATATTTATCAACAAAGATTGGCGGAATTGCGGGAGCGTCTGGATTATTTCTACGGAATCAAACCCGTGGTCGA
>JAUMXJ010000133.1 GCA_030529205.1 Bacillota bacterium
CTGTGTCATAGTGCGGTAAAATAAAAATAGGAGAGGCGCTCAGAACATCGAGCGAAGCTGCTGGGGCTCCCCCGAAAGGGGGTGATAACGTGGAGAGAATAACAAAACTCGTAAGAGCGCTGGCAGCACTCTTACGAGCCCTCGCCGAACTTCTTCGGCTTTTCAAAGCGTAATCCCTCACGATAGGGCGTAAGTCCGAGGTGGGGGTAACAGCCCCGCTTCGGCAGCCTTTGAAACAACCCCGTCCAACCTCTCCTGGGCGGGACTTTACTGTCATTATACCATTAAGCTCCTTAATGAATTGCCTTAAAAGGTTGCTAATGTGATGTAAGCTATTGCTATAAGTGAAATAAATGAACCTATTGCCTTCATAACAAGTCCGCCTTTCTTCTCGGTGATTCCTAGACGTGAGTTCCTTTTTATTGCTGAAGCGGACTCGAAAAAACTTTTCAACAAGAAAGGACTGCTTCCTAAAAGCAGAATCCAACCTGAGGGGACGTTGAGAAAGTATCCGGCTATCTTTGAAAGAGTATTTTCTGGATCCAGCCAGAAGGGATACTTACCGCTGCCCATCACGTATCCAGCATTGACACAGATTGCACCGAGCAGGACGACCATGCTCATCATCATGCCCCAGGAGCGCCAAAGAAATCCTCGGTTTTTGATGACGGCAATTTCTTCCGCTTTTTCCTCCACTGCTTCGCCAATCTTTACCAAAGCGGCTTTTGCTGCGCTGTTCGATACAGCCTCGATGTCGTTCAGGCGGCTTTTCAATCGGTTGTCATAAAACTCATTTACAAGAATGACATACCACATTGAGTCGTCTTGGGCTAGGTTCATCAGCGATCCTAGGCGATCAAAGTGGTGTTGTTCTTCTGAAGTAGGGGGGCGGTTGAATAACTCTTGAAAGAACTGATCACGTGTCTTCATTCACTCTCGTCCTTGATCTCTTTTTCTTTGGGAAGAAACACCCCATCAAACTCCATTTTGATCGTTGAAAGCCAGCGCTCCAAGCCTGTGCGCATTCCTAAACGGAGCTGAGCAGGGAGTTTCTCCAAGTTGATTTCGTCTGTATACAACTTGTCTGCAATCAGATCGTTCAGGTTTGGGAAGACAAGCTGTTGTCCGCCTCGGACGGCGATTTCCTCATGCAGGTCTTCGTTGGCGCGGTAGAACGAAAATTCTTCTTCCTTTCCAAAATACAGGTTTAGGACAGGGTATACCGTGGCACTTTTCATATTTGACAGGAAGTCCCGCAGGAGCGTCACGGAGTCCTTATTACGGTTCATCACCCAGAAAACTTTGAAATTGACCTCAAGGTTGCCATCCAGGATATTTTGATCTAGGAGGCTTCCTTGGGTCTGAATCCCCAGGTTTGAGGCTGCCATTGAGTTAATCACTATGTGATTGGCTTTTGTCTCATCAATGGCGTCTACCAGCGCCATCCAACCCGAATCATCTTCGTTCAGAATCAAACCTTTCAGACTCACACCTTTCGTCTCGCGGTAGAGCCTGCCGACATCCGGATTGCTGCTGTCTGTCTCGAAAAGCAAGATCGTGTCTTTGGGGAACGTCTTTCGGAAGTAATCTACAAGGGCCATACAAACCATGCTCTTCCCTGTGCCGCCTTTACTGCCGCCCACATAAACAAGGTTCTTCTGCATCAATTATTCCCCTTTTTTTCTTGTGTCATATCTTAAACGTTTTTGCTCCTGTTTCTGTTATCTCAAGTTCCGTTCCATCGGGTAGACGGATTGGACGTAGTCCTTGCCCCATTTTCTTAGCCCTTTTTTTCCCCTCAATCTTTTCAATTACAGTTGCTTCTCCTTGTTTTTGTGGCTCTTCAGGGGAGGCAAGAAAATCACAACCTCCTGGTGTTTTCTGGCGGATAGTTTTCGCGTTTCTTCTCCAGCACTCCGAAAAGGCTTTGAAACTTCCCAGTTCAAGACCTTTGCGCTTCAGATTTTCGTATATTGTTCGTCGAGAAAGGCCAGATCCTTCCAGCTTTTGAAAATTAAGCTTGATGAATTCCGAGAGCGTGACAATAATCCCGTCCTGTTTTGCACTCAGTTCGGAAAGTGCCTTTTCTGCCTGTTCCAGGTCTATGCTCAATCTCACATCATCCTTTCGTCATGTTTTTGTGGTATTTCATGGCTCAATGTGGATTTATGCTCTATTTCGTGCTTTTTCGTGATACATCGTTCTTTTTTATTGATCTTCATGGCGATTCGTGGTTTTTTGTGGAATCGCTTCTCCGTTATATCACCTCATGGCTTCATTCGCCTTGTTTTTGTGTTGTTTCTTTGTTTTTTAGAACGATTTTTTCGTAAATGAAATTTTTTGTCCGTTTTTGCATATTATCTGTATGTTTTTTCTGACAAATTCTCAATCTGGAGCTATCTTTCTCCTAACAGTGTAGATACAACTGCGGGACAAGCAGGCGCTTGTCCGACAAACCCACTCCGTGGGTTATGCGTCCAAGCGCCTCCGAGCGCAATCGGCGGCCCCCGAGGGGCCTTCTCTCGCTCTCCGCTTGCCAGGGCTCCGCGCCCTGGACTGCGACAAGGGGACTTGTCCCCTTGCTACCCCATTTGTCCCGAACTCTCGTTGGCGTTCGGGGAGGGAAAGGAGAACAAAATGCCGTTCTTGCACCCAAGCAGGTTGTGGGGATTGTTTTTTGCTGTTGCTTTGGTGCTTTATGTGATGTCCTTTGTCTTCTCTTACCTAAGGCGAGGCGAAGGGCTGACTGGGTTTAGAGTAGCGATCTTCTCCTATGCGTTTTGCAGGATGGGTATACTGGCTGGGCTCTCATATTGGGTTATATCAGCGACGGCATTCCAGTCAATGTCAATAGAATATGCGCTTTGGGTTTATATCGTTTATGCGTTATGTACGACCTGGTCGTTTCAAAGGGAGTTAAAAGCGAATGTTTCGTTTTATTTGCGAGATTGGAAGGAGGCGACTGAGAGCAGGAAAAAAGTAATTCGTGCTCCAAGTTGGGTTGTAGAGTTGATGATACGTTTGATAGTAGCTCCTTCCAGACTGAGGGTGCCGTTCATGTTGCTCATGAGTTTTGATTCATGGCAGATGAAAAAAAGATCGGTGAAAGTCGTGGAAAAGGAGTCAAAATGAGGGATTCTTTGCAAGAATATGTCGAAAGAAGTCTGATCACTCAAGCAGAGCGAAACGTTCTGCGGGAAGCGATTCTGTCTCGCAAAAATATTTTGATTGCTGGAAAGGAAGGAGTTGGAAAAATTGCATTTGCCAACGTTCTTCTGAAGGAAATGGAATCGCTGACCCCAGAGCATCGTGTGGTGATTCTGGAAGATAATGCGGATCCTCGATATCCTACGAGGCTTAGAAACCAAGAGAATATCATGACTCTTCGATGCTCTATGAGAAATTTTTGTGCTTTAACTACAGGAAATCATCCCAATGCCACCATACAAGACTTAATTAAAATAGCGATTCGCTATCAACCGGATCGACTTGTCCTAGATAAAGTCAATGGCATAGAAGAGGTCTTATATTTGCTGCAAGCTTGGGAGCGCTATCCCGGAGGAATCTGCACACTTTATGCAAAGAGCGCACGAGATAGCGTGGCACGCATGGAACAATTCGTTTTTGGACTCGTCCCCAAAAAGAGGATTGCCAAGGTGATTGATATCGTCATGTTTTTGGTGAAAGAGGCAAACGGAGCTAAATTGACAGAGCTAATCGCTTTAGAGGATATCAAGGATGAGCAATACATGTTCAGAGATTTGCGGGA
>JAUMXJ010000134.1 GCA_030529205.1 Bacillota bacterium
AGCTCCCTCCTCGTCGCACCCGCAGTCGCGGCGAGACAATGGACGCGAAGCCTTTCCGCAATGTGTTTTCTCGCGGGACTGTTCGGCGCAGTCTCCGGCGTCATCGGCACCATCATCAGCGCCATGATGCCCAAGATGCCGACCGGTCCGAGTATCGTGGTCATCGCGAGCGGAATTGCACTGATCAGTCTCATCATATCGCCGCGCGGTGTGGTACAGAGGTCATTTCAGTACCGCAAACTGAAAACCCGGCTCAAGGCGAAAGAAAATGAATCAAAATCTCCGATGAAAGGTAGGTGAATGCGATGTTTGAAATCCAACTCATCCTCATACTGATGTCCATCGCCTGCTCGATTGTGGGAACATTTCTCGTCATCCGAAAAATGGCGATGATTACGGACGCCATTTCGCACACCGTCCTGCTCGGAATCGTCATCGCGTTCTTCTTCACTCCGGAGCACGCATCCCCGCTCCTCATGCTCGGTGCGGTAATCATGGGTATTCTGACGGTCTGGTTCGTCGAATTTTTGGCGGGTACGAGGCTTTTGGCTGAAGATGCGGCAATCGGAATCGTCTTTCCCTTCCTCTTTTCTATTGCGATCATTTTGATTACCATGTTTGCAGGCAATGTCCATCTCGACACGGATTCGGTCCTTCTGGGGGAAGTGGCGTTCGCACCGTTTGATCGTCTGATTGTCGGCGGAACGGATATCGGCGCCAAGGGAATCTATCTGTCCGGCTTTCTTCTTCTCATCAATCTTTTCTTTGTCGTTCTCTTCTATAAAGAGCTGAAAATCTCGACATTCGACTCGGTGCTCGCCGGGCTGATGGGATTTTCTCCCGTCCTGGTTCACTACCTGCTCATCACGCTGACTTCGATTACGGCGGTCGGCGCATTTGAAGCGGTGGGGGCCATCCTGGTAATCGGACTCATGGTGGGGCCGCCCGTGACGGCGATGCTTTACACGCATTCCCTGTGGAAAGTGCTCGTGCTCAGTTCCTTGTTCGGCGTCTTTGCTTCATCCGTGGGCTTTCACATCGCAATATGGATGGATGCTTCGATTGCGGGAAGTATTGCGGTTGTCATCGGCATATTCTTTTTTATTTCTGTCCTGATCTCTCCGAAAATGGGGCTTTTGGCGAAAATGTTGCGAGTCAAAAGACAGAGGCGGGAATTTTCAGAATTTACCTTTATGATGCATCTCTACCATCACAGAGGCAGTGAGATCGAATGGTTTGAAAACTCTTTGTCCAAACTGAACGAACACCTCCGATGGACCGAGAAGCGACGAGACCGCATCTACAATGCGCTCACGAAAGCGGGCTATGTGAAACTGCTTTGCGATTCCGACGACGAAGATCTGGATGCCGCTGCAAAACATATCTGCGGCAATCCGGAGGAACATTGTCCGCATCGGCAACAACAGAGCGCGGAGCACTGCGACATCATCAAATTGACGCGTACAGGAGAAGAAGCGTTCGCCAATCTGTGCATCAAGTACGGCGTGGAAAAAGACAGACTTTTCGTCAATATCAGCGAAGAGTTTCCCGATCATTTTTAAACATCGCAGATTCGGATCGTTTTTTTATAAACAGATTCAGAGGACACTCGGAGGAGTGCGGAGTTCACTAGGAGGACACGGAGCGAAACTGAGCACGAAAAAAGGGCCTTGCGGCCCCTTTTTTATGTGAGGGATAAGAAAGCTCTTATCCTTTTGTCTTGCCTTAGAACTTGAATCGTGCGATTTCCTCCTGGAGGCTGGTTGCGATGGAAGCAAGGTTTTCACTGGCATCCGAGATATTGCTGATGGACTCGGTCTGTGAATCGACCGCTGCCGCCGCTTCTTCCGTAGTGGCCGCATTTTCTTCGGCGATTGCGGAGAGGTTTTCGATGACGGAGACCACTTCTTTATTGCGCTCCGAGATTTCTTTCGACGACTCGTTGAGTTTGTCTACGATATGAATGTTCTTTTCGAGAGCCGCTGAAATTTGCTCGAATTTTTCAACCGTTTCTCCGGCTTTTTTATCCTGTTCGCTTACAATCGACTTGGTCTCCTGAATGGTGTTGACCGCCTGCTCGGATTTCGCCCTGAGTTTATCGATGGTGTTTCGAATTTGTTCCGTGAACCCGTTGGATTGCTCCGCAAGTTTGCGAATTTCTTCCGCTACCACCGCAAATCCTCTTCCGCTGTCTCCCGCTCTCGCCGCCTCAATTGCCGCGTTGAGCGCGAGGAGGTTGGTCTGATCCGCAATCGATTGAATCATCTCGCTGGCACTGGATATTTCCGCTGCGCTCATATGCGTCTGTGTGACGATTTCACTGACTTCTTCCGTTGCACCGGTCAGTTTCGCTGTGGATTCCATCAACTCGTTGATGGTGCTTCTTCCTTCCTTGGTCTTTTCACTCATGTGAGCGGAAGCTTCCGAGAGTTCTTCCAGCACTTCAAACACGCCCGAGAGAAGGGTGTTCGTCTTTTCAACACTTGCAGCGGCATTCTGGGTATCTTCCGCTTGAGAACTTGCACCTTCCGCGATGTTTCCGACTGCGCCGGCAACTTCTCCTGCGGTTTCCGCCGCACTTTGTGCCGTTGCGGTGAGTTGTTGAGCGGTTGCAGCGGCATTCTGTGCATTGTCGGAGATGGACGCGATGGTGCTCTGCAGACCGAGGCGCATTCTTCTGACCGCCTTCAGCATGGCGCCCACTTCATCATCCTTGTCGTGATACTTGCTGAGAAGTTTGGATTCCGCCTCCAGATTGAGATCGAAATCTGCGATTTTTGTAAGAGCCTTCGCCGTGAAACCGAGCGGTTTTGCCACCAATTGCTTGATTAAAATATAGACTGTGACAATGATAACCAGCACGATGAAAATATTGAGTATGAGGGAGAAAATCAACTGAGCCTTCGCGTCGGCGGAGAAATTCTGGATGGTGTTGATGTTTTCGTATGCCCAGTATTCGTCCACCCCCGCAATATCGACCGGGATAAAGACCGCTTTGGAATTGTATCCCTTGGTGTTTACCACATTTTCAATCACATCCTGTCCCTTTTTGATTTTTTCGAAAAACGGTCTGTAATGCGGCGCGAGATTCAGAATGTTCTTCATCAGGACATTGCTGTCGGTGTTTGCGACAATGATCCCGGAATCGGAAATCAGAAGCATCTGATTGCCCTTGTCGCTGGCGGTTGCCATTGCAGTCAGTTCATCCTGAATGAATGATACATTGAGGACTGCGCATACGACGCCTACGGATTTGTTATTATGTTTGACGGGAATGGAGATGGATACGACGGTTTGTCCGTCGCTGACAAAGGGATCCGTAATATAGTTTTTCTGTTGTGCGAGCGCTTCCGTGTACCAGTCCTGCGTCCTCCAGTTCGCTCCGTCGGAGACTTCGACATTCATCAGCTCCGCTTTTCCGTTTCTTGTGCCGGCATATGTAGCGAATTCTCCGCTTGAAGTAAATTCCGCCTGTCCCTTGTGCTTGCTGTCCTTTTTATCGTACGCATTCGGCTCGAACGCGACGGCGAGTCCGTATAAACTCTTGTTGTTTTCGACAATGGTGACCAGATTGTGTAAGATCAGATCTCTGGAGCGTCTGTCCTCCGGAATTGCGTCCATTGTATTTTCAATAACCCCGACTAGGTTGTTGGCGCTGGTGTACACTTCCACAAAACTCTTCTCAAGTCTGTATGCCATTTTGCGCGTCTCTTCAATCATGGTCTCAG
>JAUMXJ010000135.1:0-246 GCA_030529205.1 Bacillota bacterium
GGACGCCAGATCCTCCACTTTTTTCTCGCTCAGCGGACCGGTAAAGGGAAAGGAGTGAAAATGCAGAAGACGAACCTCCATTCCGCGCTTCGCCATCAAATAGGTCGCAACCGGAGAATCAATCCCTCCGGAAAAGAGCGAGAGCGCTCTTCCGGCTGTGCCGTACGGCATGCCGCCGAGTCCGGGGATTCTCTCTGTAAAAATATAGGTCTCTTCTCGAACTTCCACCTCCATCAGAAGTTCCGG
>JAUMXJ010000135.1:256-3706 GCA_030529205.1 Bacillota bacterium
TGCCTGAAGCACAGCTCCGCCCAGCTCCGCCGCGAGCTCGGGGGATTTCATCGGGAATTGCTTGTTTGCTCTGCTCACTTCTATTTTAAATGTACCCGCAGCTGTCTTACGCGCCATTTCTCCGACCGCATGCTTCATGGCATCGAGTTCCGACGGAATTCGCACGGAGGGACTGATGGAAAAGATTCCGGGAACGTTTTGCAAAAGCTCGATCAGGACATCCCGTTCCCGCTCCGACACCTCGACAAAAATTCTTCCGCGTTGCAATGTAATCTTCGCATCCGTCACGCTCTTCCTGATTTGTTTTTCCATATTATCGACCAGTTTTTTTTCGAACAGATGGCGATTGTCTCCTTTCAGACCGATTTCGCCGTACCGTACGAGTACCGTTGATTTTTGCATAGTTCACCTTCATCCCGTTCTTTTGTTTGATATCTTTAACGATTGTATTTTCGAATCTCCGTCACAATATTTGCCAATTCCTCGACAAAAAACCGCAACTCTTGTTCTCCTATTTTTCTTTCCGGATCCGTATAGAAAATCTCCGGAGCAAGACTGATGCGAATCGTCCCGTCCGCATACGCCTCTTCCGTTCCGATTCTTCGAATCACTCTCGAGAGCGTGTCTTTGGTCGAGCTGCACGCCGATGCGCCGGATACATAGATTCCTTTCTCTGCAAGGCTGTGAATCAATATCTCGCTTTTTACACCTCGAATGGACACGGATAGAATAAAGGGAGTGGAGGACTCCGGAGAATTCAGCACATAACTGCCCTCTCCCAGCTTCTCATGAAGCAGGCGAACCATCGTCTGTTTCATAGTCCGCGCGGAGGACAAAAATTCTTCCGTCCAATTCCGTTTCAACAGTTCGACGGCTTTTCCGAACGCGGCGATTCCGGGCGTATTCTCCGTGCCGCCTCTGAGCCCGAACTCCTGTGCTCCTCCGATATGAAACGGCTTGATTCTTTTTTTATTTGCAATCAGTGCCCCCATACCCTTCAAACCGTGTATTTTATGTGCGCTGATCGTATAAAAATCACTCATTTTTACAGCTTTTCGGATATCCGCAAGCGGGATTTTGCCGAGTGCCTGTACTCCGTCGATATGCAGAAGCGGCCGTTCTTCGGGCGGAAGATCCGTCATCATCCGATAAACCGCTTCCACATCCGCAATGGTTCCGATTTCATTATTGACATGCGTGACGGAAATCAATCCCGCTCCCCTGAAATCCGCTTTTTCGGGCAATAATCTCCCGTATCTGTCAATGGGAATCGTCACAATCTCTCCGGCATATGTTTTTAACGCTTCTTCGACACTTGCATGATCGATTCCGGAACAAAAAGCCTTCTTTTTCTTTTCCGATGCCGACATTGCGGAAAAAACGGCGGTATTATTCGCCTCCGTTCCGCCGGAAGTGAAGAGCAGGTCTCGCTCCCCCGCACCCAAAAAGACGAGAATCTCTTTGCGAATACGCTCCACTTTCTTTCGCACCTCGACCCCGGGTAGATAAACGGAGGACGGATTTTCCCACGGAAAAGAAAGCGCGCATTCCACCACTTCCCTCCTGGGATAGGTGGTAGCGGCGGCGTCGAGGTAAATTGCGTCACAATGATTTCCACTCCACATATGCGTTACCCCATCTTTTGTCCATTTTTTTCAATCACGCCGGAAGCGAGGATACGATTTCCGTCATAGAGCACGATGATTTGACCGGGGGTCGGTGCTCTTTGCGGTTCATCAAAATGTGCGACAAAGCGCTCACATCCTCCGTCCGCCGCACTCACGACACAGTCTTCCTTTCCCGCGGCATACCTGATTTTCGCGGTGCATCGTCCCGGTTCGAGTCCCTCGGGCAGAGACACATAGTTTATCTCGGAAAAATACACATCACATGTGAACAAATCCTCATGGTCTCCGAGCAGTACATCCCCCGTGATTTCATCGATTTCCACGACAAAGACCGGTTTCCCGAATGCGCCGAGTCCCTTCCTTTGCCCGACGGTATACTGTTCAATCCCGTTATGCTGCCTGACCGCTTCACCGTCGAGAACAAAATGTCCGCTCTTCCCCTTCGCTCCGAGTTCCGAAAGAACTTCCAGGTAAGTGTCTTCCACGAAACAGATCTCCTGCGAGTCTTTTTTCTCGGAGACATGTAAGCCCAGGGAGGCAGCAATCTTTCTCACCTCCGCCTTATCTTTCACATCCGAAAGAGGCGTCAAAAAGCGCGACAACTGCTCCTGAGACAATCGCGACAGCATATAACCCTGATCTTTCTTGGAATCTGCGGGAGAGACGATTTCAAATCGGCCGGTCTCCGCATTGCGCCATATTTTGGCATAATGTCCGGTTGCGACATATTCCGCACCGATTGCATCCGCCATTTCGATCAGACTTTTGAATTTCATCACCCGATTACAGTGCGTACACGGATTCGGCGTCCTTCCGCGCAGATATTCCTGAACAAAGTAGTCGACCACTTCGTCTTTAAACTTTTTACGCAGATCACAGCTGTACAAAGGGATTTCCAATCGCGCCGCAACCAGGGCGGCGTCGAGGACGTCGGGAGCATTTCGGTACTCTTCCCGCAGTGCACTCATATCGGCATCCGCTTCCAACAAACGATATTGAAACACATCCGCATCAGAATCACACAAATCGGCCACATCACGCGGCTTCCACATACGCAAATGCGCCCCTGCCACCTCGTAACCCTGTTCTTTCAGCAGATGTGCGGCAACTGCCGAATCCACCCCTCCCGATAAACCGAGCACAACTTTTTTCGGTGCGTAAACCACATCGTCGACCTTGATATCATGATCCTCCAAAGGAAGAGTCTCCTGCAACTGCATGCGGTAGCAAATGCCGACCTTGGTTCCCCGCCCTCGGCTTACCGCAAAAAACCGATCATAAAAGCCGCCGCCGTATCCCATCCTGCCTCCGTCGCGGGTAAACGCCACTCCGGGGGTCAGAACAAGCGGATCCGCCGCCCAAATCTCTTCATAACTCCAGATCTTGCTCCGTTTCGGATCCGGCTCGGGAATCCCCATCCTGCTGACGACCAGATTCTCCAAATCCTTGACTTCACAGAAAAGCATACGGTCGCCGTCCACATAGGGAAGCAAAAGAATCCGATCCTGCGAGAGAATCAGTTCATGAAGGGACTTCAAATCCACTTCCCCGCGAAACGCAATGTAACTGCACACAAGTTTTTGACGGTACTTGGCATGAACTTCGCGCGCCACGAGCGAAGAGTAGCGCATGCGTGCTTCTTCTTCCATATTCCGACGTTCCTGAATCAGGGAACGTCGAAGTGTTTTTTTATACTCTACTTTATTCATCAAAAAAGATTATAAACCATAAAGATGAAAAACTTAAAAAAATCCTGAAAATTGACTAATGGGCTGATTATCAGTATAATGACTCGGGAAAAACGGCAATTTCTTACGCAATT
>JAUMXJ010000136.1 GCA_030529205.1 Bacillota bacterium
CCCCACATCTGATACAATGTATGTGGGGGATAAAGAGGGGGATAAAAAATCGTTGAATTCGCGCAGAATTCAGATTTTGAAAGAAATCAGAAATAATCCCCATATCACACAGGAACAACTGGTAAAGCGGATAGGTGTCGGGTTGACCGCGATTGAGAACAATATCCGGTTTCTAAAAGAACATGGATACATTGTAAGAAGCGGTTCCAAAAAGACGGGGCATTGGGTGATTTTGACGAATTGATAAATAAAAAGTGTTGCAATGACTTGGAGTCAAGCAACACTTTTTTATTCCGGTTCTGATTGTGGTTCTGATTCGGGTTTCGATATTCATCCGGATTATCAAACGGTTTGTGCCGTTACGCAAGTTGGTCGTAAATGATTTTCTCCGCGTGGCTGCACGCTTTGAGGTCTTTTTCGGTCATCACGAACCAGTCCATAAATTCTTTGGAGCCGGTCAGTGTGAGGGATTCCATCTCCGTCTTGACCGAGATATTGTTTTCCGATTTGTACTTTCTCATTTCGAAGATGATTTGCTTGATCTGCTCTCCGAATGTGATGAGCGTTTCGTCGACTTTTTCGATATTCGGCCACTGTGTCAGGTGGATGGAAATCTCATGCTCGAAGTCCTTCAGTCCTTTGAGGTAGAGATACTCGGTCTCGTGCGGGATATAGACGGCGTACATTTTGAGGACGGAGAGGAGGGCATAGTAGATGGCATACTGACCGGATTTGCGCTCTTCTTCGCCGTGAATTTCCGGCTTGTACAATCTGTCTTTGACAATCTCGATGTAGTTGTCGCAGAGATCTTTCCAGAAGAAGTCGTCGACGGTCTTGCGCGCCATGCCGATCTCGTACTGGTCGAGCCATTTGCTCGCCTCGAGGAATGTCTGATTGGTCTTTTCGATGATCCATCGGTCAATCGGCATCAGGGTCTTCGGCGTGTATGTGCGGTCAAAGTCATGGAGATGGGAGAGCACGAACTTCGCCGAGTTCCAGATTTTATTGATGATTCTTCGGGAAGAATCCTGCATTTCTTTGACGTCGAAATAGGTGTCCGTGCCGAGTCTGGCATTGGCAGCCCAATATCGAATCGCATCCGCCGTATTGGAAGCGATGAGGCTTTGCGGCGTGAGGGAAGAGTTGCCCTTGGACTTGCTGATTTTTTCGCCCGGTTTTGCGAGAACGAAACCGCAGATCATGGTGTCGTACCAAGGGATATTTCCTGTGTGGTAAAGGCTCTTCGTGACCGTATAGAATGTCCATGTGCGAATGATCTCATGTGCCTGTGTCCTCATCCCCATCGGCATAAACGCGGAGGAGTCGATGCCGTATTTTGCGGCGGTCGCCTCGTTGATTTGCGGAGTGATGGAGGACGTTGCCCAGGTGTCGAGGACCGAGCTCTCCGGAGTGAATTCCTTACATCCGCATTCGCAAACGCCCTCGTATTCGGTTTCAAGCGGATTGACCGGGAGGTCTTTCTCGTCCGCAAAATGCGTCTTTCCGCATTCTTTACAGTACCATACCGGGAACGGCACGCCGAAGTATCGCTGTCTGGAGATGTTCCAGTCCCATTTCAGGTTTTCCACCCAAGTGGTGTATCGGTTTTTCATGTGCTCCGGATGCCACTTGATCTTGTCGCCCAGTGCGAGAAGTTCTTCTTTTTTAGAGAGAACATCGATGTACCATTGTCTGGACGGGATGATTTCGATATCGGTTCCGCATCTCTCGTGTACGGCAACCATGTGGGATAACGGCTCCTGTTTGAGCAAAATGCCCTTTTCTTCGAGGAGTCGGATGATTTCCTTTCTCGCTTTTTTGACATGCATGCCGCCGATGAACGGAACACTCGCGTCGATCATGCCGTTGCCGAGGATGGTGCGCTTGTACGGCAGATCGTACTGCGCCGCCCACTCGGAGTCGGTCGTGTCGCCGAATGTCGCACACATTACCGCGCCGGTACCCTTGTCGATGGCAGCCTTTTCATCCGCGATGACCGGGACTTCGAAGTCGTAGAGCGGGACAATCACGGTCTTGCCGACAAAGTCCTTGTAACGCGCATCTTCCGGATTGACAAAGACGCAGACGACGCTGTTGAGCAGCTCGGGACGTGTGGTTGCGATGAGGATATGTTCGCCATTTTTTCCGGCTTCTCCGCTCTTCATAAACGGAATGTAGTTGAAGTTGGAATCCAGCTCCTTGGTCTCCAGCTCCGCCTGAGCGATGGAGGTTTGACAATCGGTACACCACAGAACCGGAGATTCCTTGATATAGGCATGTCCCGCCTTTGCAAGTTCGATAAAGGATTTTTGGGACAATTTCTGAACCTCTTTGCTGACCGTGGAATAGACGAGATTCCAATCGCATGAAAATCCCATGCTCTTGAGGAGGTCCATGAACTCCGTCTCGTATTTCTTGGTGGTTTCAACACATTTGGCGTTGAATTCGCTGCGCGGAAGATCTCTCGCCTTGATTCCGAGTTCTTTTTCTACAAGACGTTCGGAAGGAAGACCGTTGTCATCGAACCCGAACGGGTAAAAGACATTGAATCCCTTGAATCTCTTGTATCTGGCGATCATTTCAGCTTGCGTGTAACTGAAGATATGGCCGATGTGAAGACTGCCGCTCACGGTCGGAGGCGGCGTGTCGATGGAGTAGATCGGCTTGTCGTTCGGAGCGAACTCATAGATCTTGTTCCGCTCCCAATATTCCTGCATTTGCTTCTCAATCGTGAGACCATCGTACTTGTTTTCAAATTCCTGCATATATCCTCCGCTTTGTTTCACAAATTCATGTTTAACGACTCATTATACAACAAAACGAATGAAATAAACAAATTCCATTCGTTCTCATATCGTTGATTTGGCAGTTGTGCACTTTGTAGGTGAGTTAGGATCCCTGCGTAAGTTTTCTGATTTCCGTCGCTTTTTTGGAAATGGATGTAAAAGTTGCGATGTCAATGGTTTGGTCCGCATCCGAAATCGATGAGCACGGGTCGATATGTGTTTCAATCATCAGACCGTCCGCTCCCGCTGCGATGGCTGCAAGGCTCATCGGTTCAATCAGATCCCGTCTTCCCGTCGCGTGGCTCGGATCGATGACAATCGGAAGACCCGTCATCTCGCGTACCAGGATTGCCGACGCCAGGTCGAGCACATTGCGGGTCGCCTTGTCGAAGGAGCGGATTCCGCGTTCACAGAACACTATCTTGTCGTGACCGATGTACTCGCTTGCTCCGATCCACTCCTCAATGGTCGCGGAAAAGGCACGTTTGAGCAGGACAGGTTTCCCTGTTTTACCGATCTCTTTGAGCAATGGGTAATTGTACATATTGCGCGATCCGATCTGCAGCATATCCGCCACCCGGCAGGTTTTATCAATCATGTGCATCTCGGTGATTTCGGTGACGACGGGCAGCTGTGTCCGTTTTTTTATCTCCGCCAGAATATCGAGTCCCGCCTCTCCCAGGCCTTGAAAATACGAAGGCTTGGTGCGAGGTTTGTAGGCGCCGCCGCGCAGCATCGTCGCACCGGCTCTTTTGACTCCCTCCGCAATTTGGCCGAGAATCTCGGCACTTTCGATGGAGCACGGGCCGGCGATGATGACGGGAGCTTCTCCCCCGAATATAATGTCGCCTACTTGTACAACTCGATATCGATTCATGTTCTCTTATTTTCTCAACAGTTTATTTTCTTAATAGAT
>JAUMXJ010000137.1 GCA_030529205.1 Bacillota bacterium
CTGAGTCCCCTCAGACTTTTTGTGTTTCGGAAATCCTTCCGATGTAAGGACGCTCAGGTCTTTCAAAATATAAAATACTTCCGCATGAAATTGTTTCGCATAGAGCAATCCCTCATCAATGGGCATCAGAAAGAGCGCAGTTGTGAGCATGTCGGAGAGCGCACCGTTTTCCGACACCACGGTGACGGAGCGAATCCCGTAATCTGCAGGATATCCCGTCTTTTTGTCGATGATATGATGATACCGCTTGTGGCGACCGCCATGCCGTGAGGCAAAATAAAGCTTGCAAATACGGAATTCTTGTCGGGGTGCTGTATCCCGATTACCCAGTCTCCCTTGCTTCCCGTACTTTTGATATTGCCTCCGAGAGAGAGGAGAAGTGAAGCATTCGGATATTGTGCGGATAGCCGTTCAGCGAGCAAATCGAGGGCGAATCCTTTTGCAATGGCGCCGACATCAAAGGAAAAATCATCGGATTTGATGTGCAGGAGGTATGTATCCCCTTCTTCCGTCGCTACATCGAATTTTTCGTCAAGCCGTGTACTCTGTTTCCCGATTTGTATTTTTTTTATGGCGGATGCCAGAGCTTTCGGATCCGGCAGGACCTGTTCATGTCTCGCATGATGCCAGAGTTCGAGCAGTTCTCCCATGGTAATGTCCACACGAGATCCGGTCACCTCGAACACATCCTTTCCGTACAGAAGCATTTCGGCAAGTTCCGGAAGAATGCGGTATTCTCCTATCCCCTGCTTATTTATGGCGGCAAGATTGACGGAGGCGGACGGTTCGATGTCATCATAGATGCTGTACAGAAGATGAAGCGCATGAAGCTCCTGGTTGAGATACGCGGCACATTCTTTGAACTCCGTTTCCGTCATCCCTTCCCCTACAAGATTGGATACCGTATTAAAGCTTCCGGTGAAGGACGTGCTGAATTTTTCCGCACTTTCTCCGACAATTTTTACGAGAATATGATTCGGTACACAGGCAATTTGCTGCCCGTCATGATCGATTTTTCCGCTGTGGACACAAATCTGATCGGGGCAATCGGAATGTGTAAACGCAACCGCTCCGTCCTCTGAAATCTGAATTTTCACATTCTCTATCTCTATCACATGAGGTGCATTCTGACCGGCATGAAGAGGAATTCTGTGAATCAGATGATTATGATGGTAGATTTCGGCAAAGAGCCGATTACCGTGTTTTTGATTGAAAAATAAAAACGCCGCGGCAGCGACACAAAGCAGTGCAATGACAATCAAATCCGTCTTTTTAAATAATTTCATAGAGGAATTATAACATGATGGAGATGTTTATGAATACCGTTGTTTCCAAGGACATCACGTATTATTTACGAGCACGGAATAAAAAACCTCCAAACGCATTCACGCTCGGAGGCAATAAAACAAGAGATTTTCCCTCTCTACAAATTTTCCTGCTCTACAAAGTCATATCCGTAGTTGAATGCCTGAATATTCATGGCCTGAAATTTCGGAGGAACATTCTTTTCAACGGATTGATGCCAGATTTCTTTCGGAATATCCATGTATCTTGCAGCGGCTCCCAACATAATAATATTGGTAACGGCGATATTGCCGAAAATTTTTGCCTGTTCCGTCGCCGCAATTTTAATCACGGATCCGTTTTTTTGCAGTTCTTCGTAGATGTCTTCCGCGTATTCCACCTGTCCCTGCTGTACAAGTGCCGGTGCAATCTCATAGTCGTTCACAATTGCAACGGAGCCGGGCTTCATCATCTGACGCCACCTTCTTCCTTCAAGTTTTTCAAATGCAATCAGGATGTCTCCTTCTTCCGGTGCGATGTTGGGAGAGTAGATTTTTTCTCCCATGCGCACGGAACCCCATATTTTTCCGCCGCGCTGAGACAGACCGATTACATCGTTGGTTTTGACATCAAATCCCGCCAAAAAAGCAGCCTCCGCCATAATATGCGTGGTAAGCACCAGCCCCTGCCCTCCGACACCGGCGATGATAATATTTTTCTGTTTCATACTCTTATCCTCTCTTTTTAGATTTCTTTTCCGGTGCCTTATGATCGACACTGCTCTTAATGGCTCCTACCGGGCAGACCTGTGCACAGATGGAACATCCTACACATTGTGCGGGGTCTATGGATGATTTCAGTTTCTCAATCCCCTCGTATTTTTTCATTCTGAGCGGCGGACAAGCCGTCTTGATACAAGTCTTGCAACCGATGCAAATTTCGGGATCCACATAGTAATGCGGCTTTTTGACTTTGTACTTCAGGGCACATGGTTGCGAGGTGATGACAATCGAAATTCCCGGCCTCTTAATGGCGTGATGAATCTCTTCTTTCGCAGCCTCGTAATCAAACTGGTCGACGCGAACCACATCCGTAAATCCCATGACTTTGAGCATCTCGTCGATGCTGATGTCCTGCCCCGCACCGTCCTGAGGAAGAGAACCGGGAGTAGGCTGACCTCCGGTCATGGCCGTTGTGGAGTTGTCGAGAATCAACATGGTAATATTCTCATCCCCTTTGAGCTGATAACGAAGATTGGCAAAACCCGCCAAACCGCTGTGGAAGAAGGTGCCGTCGCCGATGACGCCGACCAGCGGACGCGAATCTCCCGCCTGATCCATGGCGATGCGCATCCCCTTGATCATGCCGACGGAGGCTCCCATGCTGATATTGGTCTGAATGACATTGAACGGATAAAGCAGACCCATGGTGTAGCATCCGATATCGCCCAGCACCAGGACCTTTGATTTCTTCAAAATATCGAAGACCGGTCTATGAGGGCAGCCCGCACAGAAGAGCGGTCCTCTTGCGGTCGTATCATCCGTCAAGGCATCCGTAAAATGTCTTTTTTGAATCAGTCCCGCTTCCGTCAAGCCTTTTTCGATGTCTTCCGTATTGAGTTCACAAGTGAACGAAAAATACTTTTTCCCTTCACACTGAATTCCGTGAAGAGTCAGTTCATTTTCAATAAACGGCATCATCTCTTCAATCACGATGATCTTGCTGTATTTTTCCGCCAACCTCTTAATTTTTTGAATCGGGAGCGGAAACACCATGCCCAGCTTCAGGACGGGAAGCTTGTCCTTTAATCTGTCATTGATCTCCATAAAGTTTTCGTAGACAATCCCCGACGCAATCACAAGCGCGTCACCGCTTCCCTCGGTAAATCGGTTGATTTCCGCCTCGTCAGCCCATTTGGATAACGCTTCAATTCGGTTTTTCATATCATACTGCGCTTGGAATGTATAAGGCGGCAGCATACAATATTTCGCCTGATCCGGCACAAATTCCTTCTTCGGAACATCGTTGCGTTCACCCAGCTCCACCGTAGAACGCGAGTGGCAAAGTCTTGAGGTGATTCTCAGCATCATCGGCATTTCGAAGCGTTCGCTCATGTCCAACGCCTGCATGGTGAAATCCTTGGCCTCCTGCGAATTGGAAGGGTCAAAAATCCCCATATTGGCAAATTTCCCTAAGATTCTGTTATCCTGTTCGTTCTGAGAACTCGCCATCCCCGGATCGTCTCCCGTTACAAGCAGGAAACCGCCGTTGATCTTAGTCTGAGTGAACGTCATCAACGGGTCCATCGCAATATTCACGCCCACATGCTTCATAAATACCATGGAGCGCGCACCGCCCATGGACGAACCGATCGCCACCT
>JAUMXJ010000138.1 GCA_030529205.1 Bacillota bacterium
CGCTGAACGAAGAGATTTCCGGAAAGAAAGACGAAGTGAAGAAGCAGAGAATTTTCGAGGCGCTTACAGGCCTTATGACCGTAGATCTGCCGGAGCGTATGATTGAGTCGGAGATCGACACCATGGTGGATCAATTCTCGGGACAACTGAAAAACCAGGGAATTGCTCCTGAACAGTATTTTGAATATCTTGGCGGAGTCGATAAGATGAGAGCGGATATGAGAAATGATGCCGTCAGCAGATTGAAGCAGACATTGGTCATGGAAAAAATCATGAAAAAAGAGAATTATGAAGTGACCGATGAAGACATTGAGAATGAATACAAAAAGATAGCCGATATGTACAAGATTTCAGCGGACACCGTCAAATCTTTCTACGAAGGACAAGGTGTGGACAGAATCAAGGCGCAGATCGAGTTCGATCGTGCACTCACAATGCTCATGGATTCTGCGGTTGAAAAATAGGAGGGGTTATGCCGTTAATACCTTATGTGGTGGAGCAAACCGGGAGAGGGGAGCGTTCGTATGACATCTATTCCAGACTTCTGAAGGAGAGGATTATTTTTATCTCCGGAGAGATTGAGGATATGATGGCCAACACGGTGGTGGCGCAGCTGCTGTTCCTCGAAGCGGAAGATCCGGATAAAGACATCAATATTTATATCAACAGCCCGGGCGGTTCGATTACCGCCGGAATGGCAATTTACGACACAATGAAGCTGATTAAGCCGCAGGTTGCCACGATTTGTGTCGGAATGGCGGCGTCGATGGGAGCCGTGCTCCTCGCGGCGGGAGAAAAAGGGAAACGCAAGGCACTTCCCAATTCAGAGATTATGATTCATCAACCCCTCGGCGGTGCAAGGGGTCAAGCTACCGATGTGAGAATTCAGGCGGAAAGGCTTCAGAAGACGAAAGACCATATGAACAGGCTATTGTCTGAAATGACCGGTCAACCTCTTGAAAAAGTGGCGGTTGACACGGAGAGAGATTACTTCATGTCAGCCGGTGAAGCGAAAGACTACGGCTTAATTGATGAAATCTTGAAGAATAAGGAGTCATAATGAACAATGAGAAAATGACATGCTCTTTTTGCGGCAGGTCTGAAGATGAAGGTCTGATGATGTTCGGAGGTCCTTCCGGGGTCTGCATATGTCATAGCTGCATTCAGGTTTGTTCCGGGGTGATTGAAGAGAGGATCAAGCAAGATGTGGAGGCGGAACTCGATATTTCAGATCTGCCTAAGCCGCAGGAAATCAAAGAGCGTCTTGACGAGTATGTTGTTGGACAGGAATACGCAAAGAGAGTACTCTCCGTAGCAGTATACAATCACTATAAAAGAATACAAAACATCGACCGAATTTCGGAA
The DNA here is from genome assembly GCA_030529205.1 of Bacillota bacterium. Classification (GTDB taxonomy): domain Bacteria; phylum Bacillota; class Clostridia; order Peptostreptococcales; family Acidaminobacteraceae; genus JAUMXJ01. The sequence continues at coordinate 1,366 of JAUMXJ010000138.1, forward strand.
GATGAGGTTGAGCTTCAAAAGAGCAATGTCCTGATGCTCGGGCCGACAGGTTCCGGGAAGACTTTGCTTGCGAGAACTCTTGCCAAGATTTTGGATGTTCCTTTTGCAATTGCCGATGCCACAACATTGACGGAGGCGGGATATGTCGGTGAGGATGTCGAGAACATTATTTTGAAACTGGTTCAGGATGCGGATTACAATATCGAGCTGGCTGAACGCGGCATTATCTACATCGATGAAATCGATAAAATTACAAGAAAATCGGAGAATCCTTCGATTACGAGAGATGTTTCCGGAGAAGGCGTACAGCAGGCTTTGTTGAAGATTCTGGAAGGAACGATTGCCAATGTTCCGCCCCAAGGCGGCAGGAAGCATCCGGAGCAGGAGATGATCAAGGTCGATACGACGAATATTCTGTTTATTTGCGGCGGTGCGTTCGAGGGAATCGACAAGATTATCAAAAGTCGCGTGGATGTGAAGGTCATGGGGTTCGGAGCCGACATCAAGAGCGTGGATGAATCGACGAACGGCAAATTGTTGGAAAAAATTGAACCGGTCGACTTGATCAAGTACGGCATAATTCCTGAAATGGTCGGAAGGCTTCCGGTCGTTGTCACATTGTCGGAGCTGGGTCTCGAGGCGCTCGTGAAAGTCTTGACGGAGCCGAAGAATTCATTGGTCAAACAATACACCAAACTGTTTGAGCTCGATGATGTCGAGTTCAGTTTGACCAAGGGTGCTCTGAAAGCGATTGCGAGTGAGTCTCATCGTAGGAAGATGGGTGCGAGAGGCTTGCGATCCGTGATGGAGAAACTCCTCATGGATTACATGTATCGTTCTCCTTCGGATTCCAAGCTGAAAAAAATCAGAATAACGGAAAAAGACGTAGCTCAGGCAATTGGTAAAGTAGGATAGGAGAAATGAGCGAAAAAATAACAAATAATGAAAAAACTGTACCGGCGGCAGATTTAGAGAGTGTAGATTTGGAGATTCATCCTAACGAAAAAAATACACTACCTGTGATTGTGCTGAAAAGTGCAGTTTTTTTTCCACACAGAGTTTATCAGCTGGATTTAACGGCGGAGAAGGACAAGAAGGCAATCGACTATGCACACAGTCTGAGCTTGCCCCTGTTTTTGTCCGCTCAAATTCCGTCTTCAAAAATCGATAAATGCTATGAAGTCGGAATTATAGCCGAAATCACCGATAAGATCGAGGTACAGGGAGGCGGGTATCGCGTTGTCATCAAGTCGGTCGCGCGTGCGAAGATGGAGAAAACGGTTTCCAAGACGCCTTTTGTCAGTGCACAGGTGCGCTCTATGGAAAATTCCGAGAGCGAGAAGGAGGGATTCAAAACGCTTCTTCCGCTGATTATGGTGACGGTCAGAAATTTTGAAAAGTACTTGACCATCGTGAACCATAGAACCATAGAAGTCGCTTCCAAGCTGTCAAAAATTGAGCGCGGCGGAGTTGTGGCGGATATTGTGGCGGATAATTTGCCGCTGTCCGTCGAAATGAAGCAAAGCATCTTGGAGAACGTTGACGAGCATCAGCGGCTGGATAAGACGCTTCAGCTCCTGCTCAACGAGATAGAAGTTGCGTTGATACAAAAGGATATTGAAGAGAAGCTTCAGAAGAAATTATCCAAAAATCAGAAAGAGTACTATCTCAGAGAACAGATTAAGGTGATACAGGCTGAGCTAGGCGACGACAAAGACCTCGAAAAGGAAGTCAGAGAGATGCAAAAAAAGCTCAAGTCTCTGAAGTTGCCTAAGACCATTCATAAAAAAATATCCGTCGAAATCGACCGTTATGCGAGATTGACATCCAATTCTTCGGAGTCGGGTGTCATCAGGACATATGTTACAACGCTTCTCTCTCTTCCGTGGCAAAATCTTACCAAGGATTCCGAGGACATATTGCAGGCGGAAAGAATTCTCGATGAAGATCACTTCGGCCTTGAAAAAGTTAAAGAGCGTATTCTGGAGTATCTTGCGGTCAGGACGCTCAATAAAAACATGAAAGGACAAATCATCTGTCTTTTCGGTCCTCCCGGAGTCGGTAAGACGTCGATCGGAAAATCCATTGCCAGAGCGCTCGGTCGCAGTTTCGCGCGGATGTCGCTCGGCGGTATTCGCGATGAAGCGGAAATACGCGGTCACAGAAGGACGTATGTGGGTGCGATTCCCGGAAGAATTATCAACTGCATCAGGGAGGCCGGAACACGCAACCCTTTGATTTTGCTTGATGAGATCGACAAGCTCGCAAGTGACTTCAGAGGGGATCCCGCGGGGGCGCT
>JAUMXJ010000139.1 GCA_030529205.1 Bacillota bacterium
TCGATGTTTCGTTCGGTATTTCGTTTGAAATCTCTCCCGAGAGCGCAATGTTTTCTTTCAAGGTCAAGTCAAATCCGGCATAATCCTGAAATACCGCAGAAAACGTCTCGTGAATCTTGCTGACGGACAATTCGGAGAGGTCCTTTCCCGAGATTCTGATTCTGCCTTCCGTCGGCAGGTAGAGTCCGAGTATCAATTTCGTGACAGTGGTTTTCCCTCTGCCGTTCGCCCCGACCAATGAGACCCGTTCTCCCTTATAAATGCTGAAACTCAGATGATTCAGCACCGACGTTTCGCTTCCGGGATATGTGAACGAGACATTCTCAAATTCAATCAAAGGGACATCGGCATCCAAAGGGAAATCCGACTCCAAATGGGAATCCGACTCCAAAGGAGCACCGCACACCGGCGTGACAAACGCCTGCTCATGCAAATTCATCATCTCGAGATATTTGTCGATGTAGAATACGTCCTTCGCCAATCCGGATATTCCGACTGAAATCTGCTCGGACACATCCAGTGCGGTAGAGAGAGCCGATACGCACACGACGAAGATGCTCAAAGAGAATTGGCCGTTGAATGTGCCGAATGACAACACGACAATCGAGCCGACAAACCACACCAAAATCAGGAGATTGCTGAGAATGGAGTATTTCTGGGCCCTGACGGTCACCCCGATGCGCTCTTTTCCAAGCTCCTTGGCCAGTCGGGACACTCTGTTCTGAAAGATTTCCAATCCCCTGACCGCTCTCAGATAGGAGAGACTGTGCCTGTCGGAGAGCTCCGTTTCATAGTACCGAAACCTCCGCTCCTTCTCGCTTTGATTCTCGAACATGTCATTCATCAGGCGGATCGCCTTATAATCGAGCATCATAATGATGACAAGAAGCAGCAGATAGAGAAGCGGCAGTGCAAAACCCGTCATGGCAAAAATGAGAATAAGTCCGCCCAGTCTTAGGGCGTTCCCGATAAAATCCACCGTGCCGGAAAAGAGTTCCATCATTCCGCCATCCGTCGCTTCCTCCGCCATCGTGAGCAAATTCAGCGCATCTTCATTCCCAAACGTTTCAAACGGAAGTCTGCTGCATTTCTCTAAAAACGCTCTCTGCATAACGTGAGACATTTGAAAACTTAAAAGAAGGGACAGCTTTTTCCTGTAATACGAAATAATAACTTGAATCAGCGCCGTCGCTGCAAACAACGCGGCAACCCGTATGTCCACCCTCCCTGTTACTGCCGTTTCGATGAGTACGGACATGAAGAACAGGTTTACAGGAAGGAGGAGCGCCGTCCCTACTTCCAATATCAATGAAAACCCAGCATATAACGGGCTATTTTTCACAAATAGATTTAGACATCGTATTGTCTTACCAATGAGCATCTTGCATCATCCTTTCCACGCACGAGTTGATACCCGGTTCCCTCAAAAGATCGCACGACATCTTGGTCATGCGTAGCAATTATGAGAGAAAGTGAAACCGAGTTCACCCAGTCTATAAACATTCTTTTCGTGTATTTATCCATGTGTGTCGTCGGTTCATCCAGAATAACGATGCACGCTCTGTTGCCGAAATCGGATTCCATGACGGCAGAAATCTGTAACCTTTGCTTTTCCCCGAAGGACAGTGTTTCGACCTCCCGATTCAGAAAATCTTGCATCCTTGGAAAATATTTTTGATGAATCACATCCTGCTTATCATGGGTCATTCCGTATTCATCGGACAAGTACTGCGATACCTTGATTCGTTCAACTGAATGCGGAAACTGCTCGATAAGCACGACAGATTTTGAAGATTGTTCGCGAATACATTTTGCAATCTGTCTGAGAAAAGTCGTCTTGCCGACTCCATTTTCTCCGACAATGAGGGCATGCTCGGACGGTGCCAAATGAAAATCCAAATCTTCGTACAATACCTCGTCACCATATCCGAAGTGAAGGCCTTTCAAATTCAACGATGTCCCTTTTTGGCTCTCATCCATGCTGAAACGGTAGTCGGGCGGCAGATCCATTTTTTGTATGCGCTTCTTCAGTTTCTCCGCGTTTCTCTTCAGTCGCTTGATTACCACCGCGTGTTTGTGCGGGTCGTGGGAACAGTCTCTCCACTCGCTGATTTGCTCAACACTGTCCTCGATCATTTTTATTTTTTGATTCGCTACGCTGTTATTCTGTCGTTTCTTATCATAAATTCTCTTGTATTCCCGCCCCGACTTTTGATAATCTCCCTTTAACGCAATCAATTCCTCATGTTCGATTCTCCAATACTGATTACATACTTCCTGCAACGGCTCGACCAAGTGAGATACAATCATCACAGCACATTCTCTTTCCTTTAGTTTTCTCTGTAACCATGTAACTTTGCTATAATCCAAATAGTTAAAAGGTTCATCGAGTAAAAGCAGCTCCGCCGGCGTAAACAACACACAAGCCAAGCGAAGATACTGTTTCTCGCCCTCGCTCAGCGCACTGTATTTTTTATCCATGATGTTGTTCAAATCAAACCGCTCTATAAAACCGTTCATTTCGGAGATAAAGTCATATCCCCCAAGCGCATAGAAACTGTCCAAAGCCTCGGAATACCGCTCTAATACCTCAGGGCTTGGATCAGTACCGAGTTTTTCTGTTAAATCGAGCAAACGCGCCTCAACCGCCTTCACCCCGGCAAACAATGAATTGATGATTTCTCTGACGCTCGTGTTGTAATGCGCTTCTACTTGCTGAAATGAGGTGATTTTTAGCTCCTGTTTCTTCCAAACATGACCTTCCTTAATAAAAGTCCCGTTCTCAAGCACCTTCAACAAAGTCGTCTTTCCCGCCCCGTTTTCGCCCAAAAGCGCAATCTTATCTCCGGCACAAATCGTCAGTGATTTTGAGCGAAACAGGTCGGACTCAAAGAATCCGATCCGCAAATCGCTCGTTTTCAACAACACCATAATCTACTCCAAAATAAAACCCTTCATTCCTTGTTACACGAAAATCAAACAAATTGTAACATAAATTCAAAAAAAAAAAAAAAAAGGCAACAAGTCAATTGCATCTGAAATGTATAAGAAGCAAAGGTTAAAAAATTGGGGTTCTGAAAATAGGAACCGATGTTTCAATAAAAAGCAACTTGCCGGCAAGTTAAACTATATCCAGACAATATTGATTATTTAATATTTTATTTGATTTTATTTTAAAACACTCCGTTTTTTCATGTCGCCTCCGTGCTTACTTAATTCCACGAGCCCCTTACGGGACTCGACGGGGCAGCACAATGGATTGATGCGCCGTACCATAATTTCAATCCACGAGCCCCTTACGGGACTCGACATAACAAGGTCATTACTTGTTATTTTTGAATACATTTCAATCCACGAGCCCCTTACGGGACTCGACAAGATAATCAGTAGCTTAGTAGCCATTACTAATATTTCAATCCACGAGCCCCTTACGGGACTCGACGCAGAATGCCGGAGGAGTGATGAAAGCAATAGTATTTCAATCCACGAGCCCCTTACGGGACTCGACCGGAAGGGTTACATTTGTCCGCATTGTGAGAGCATTTCAATCCACGAGCCCCTTACGGGACTCGACGCTCATAGTTTCTGATACACTAGATTGTGCAATGATTTCAATCCACGAGCCCCTTACGGGACTCGACTTCATACATAATCAT
>JAUMXJ010000140.1 GCA_030529205.1 Bacillota bacterium
TGTTTCGGGCGGAACGGACAACCATCTGATGCTCGTCGATCTCAGAAGCAAGAACATGACCGGAAAAGCGGCAGAGGCGTTGCTCGATAAGATCGGCATTACGCTGAACAAGAACACCGTGCCTATGGAGACGGAGAGTCCGTTTGTTACAAGCGGTGTGAGAATCGGGTCCGCCGCAACTACCACAAGAGGATTCGGCAAGAAAGAAATGGAGGAAATCGCAGAGATTATCTCCTTCGCTATTGACAACAGAGACGGCGATCTCAGCAGTGCGGAGCAAAAAGTCAGAGAAATTTGTGCAAGATTCCCACTATATCAAAAATAGCAGATTATCAGAATGGCGATGCACAGCATCGCCAATCTATTTTTTCAAAAATAAAGTGTGATATTTGATTTTACAAAGTCTTGGAGGATAGAATGAAAAGAATCGCAATCAACGGCTTCGGTCGTATCGGAAAACTGGTATATAAGGCAATGGTCGAGAGAGGACTGATCGGAACCGAGTTTGAAGTTGTCGCAACGGTGGGAACCTATGTCGATGCGGATTATCATGCATACCAGCTGAAGTACGACACGGTACACGGTCGTTTTGATGCTGAAATCACAACGGAAAAGAGTGATCCCTCTCTGGAAACGAACGATATTATCGTCGTGAACGGTCACAAAATTCAGTGCGTACAAGGAGATAAGACGCTGGGAGATCTTCCTTGGAAAGAGATGCAGATCGACTATGTCATCGAAGCAACCGGACTGTTCACCAAATTGGAAGATGCGGAAGGACATTTGAAGGCCGGTGCGAAAAAAGTGATCATCACCGCTCCGGGCAAGGGCGATGTCAAGACCATCGTCATGGGGGTCAATGAGCAGGAATACGATCCGGCGGTTCATCATGTGGTGTCGAATGCGTCCTGTACAACCAACTGTCTGGCTCCCGCTGTAAGTGTTATCCTGAAAGAGGGGATCGGTATTGAAAAAGGTCTCATGACAACCATTCATGCATATACACAGACACAGAAAGTGTTGGACGGCAGCTCCAAGAAGGACTGGAGAGGCGGAAGAACCGCCGCTGCGAATATTATTCCTTCCACAACAGGTGCTGCAAAAGCGGTCGGACAGGTTCTTCCGGAGACAAAAGGCAAGCTCACGGGAATGTCGTTCCGCGTCCCTGTACCGAATGTTTCGGTTGTCGATTTGACGTTTACCGCACAGCGCGATACCTCGATTGAAGAAATCGATGCACTGATGAAAAAGGCTTCCGAGAGTTATTTGAAAGGAATTATGGGGTATGTCAACGAGCCGTTGGTTTCTTCGGACTTTATCCATGATTCGAGATCGAGTATTTACGATTCTCTGGCTACTCTTCAAAACAATCTGCCGGGAGAAAAGAGATTCTTTAAAATTGTCACATGGTATGACAATGAATGGGGTTATTCGCAGAGAGTAGTAGATTTGGCACTCCATATGGCGAGCAAAGACAAGTAGGGCGATCGACCTTTTCTGATTGTGTGGAGAGTATATGATTTACGATAAAAAAAGCATTGATGATATTGATTTAAAGGGAAAGAAAGTCTTGGTCAGGGTGGACTTCAATGTCCCTCTGAAGGATGGGAAAGTAGCGGATGATGCCCGAATTGTCGCGGCGATTCCGACCATCAAAAAGCTTGTGGATGCGAAAGCGAAGATTATCCTATGTTCACATCTGGGAAAACCGAAAGGAGTGTATAATCCGGAGCTGTCTCTGGCACCGGTTGCTGCATACTTGGAGGGGATTCTGGGCAAAAAAGTGATGTTTGTCGCCGATCCGCAAGTAATCGGAGAGGAAACCCTGAAGAATGTCCGCTCTCTTGAGGACGGTCAGATTCTCCTTCTGGAGAACACGCGCTTCCGTATCGAGGAAGAAAAAAATGATCCGGAGTTCTCAAAAGAACTCGCTTCACTGGCTGATGTATTTGTCAACGATGCGTTCGGAACGGCTCATAGAGCACATGCTTCTACCGAGGGCGTATCGCGTTATGTCGAGAGTTCGGTGTGCGGTTACCTGATTCAAAAAGAGCTGAAATACCTCGGCCACGCGCTGGGAAATCCGACGAGACCTTTCTGTGCCGTCTTGGGCGGCGCGAAAGTTTCGGATAAAATCGATGCGATTCGTTCCCTTCTGGAAATGGTGGACACGCTCATTATCGGCGGAGCCATGAGTTATACTTTTTTGGCTGCCAAAGGAATCAATGTAGGAAATTCCAGAGTCGAGCTCGATAAAGTCGATTTTGCCGAGGAAATGATTGCCAAGGCGAAGGAAAAAGGAGTGAAACTTCTGCTTCCCGTCGACCATATTATAGCGACAAAACTCGAAGAAAATGTGGAGGCGATTCCTTCCGTCGGTGCGGACATTGTCGAAGGATACATGGGATTGGACATCGGACCGAAGACCGCCGAGCTGTTTGCGAATGAGCTGAGACAGTGCAAGACGGTTGTATGGAACGGCCCGATGGGCGTATTTGAAATGGAACAGTTTTCCGGAGGAACCCGCGAGATCGCTCATGTGCTTTCAAAAATTGATGCCGTGACGGTAATCGGCGGAGGAGATTCGGCGGCTGCAGTTGCAAAGTTCGGATATAAGGACAAGATGAGCCTCGTATCCACAGGGGGAGGCGCGTCACTCGAGTACATCGAGGGGAAAGTGCTGCCCGGCATTGCATGTCTGGACGACAAGTAGTGATAGAACAAAATATACAGGGTACGTTTTTGTCGTGGCCGGACAGCCACGACAAAAATTTATGTTGATGAATCGATGAGGAGGAGAAATGAGAAAGAAGCTGGTAGCGGGGAATTGGAAGATGAATATGCTGACAAAAGACGCGATGTTCTTTTTGGATGCCGTGATTCCAAGACTTGCCGATGAAGCTCTCATATGTGCACCGTTTACTCTTTTGTCCGCAATGGCAGCCAAGGCGTGTGATACCAAGCTTGCAATCGGGGCGCAAAATATGTATTTTGAAGAGTCCGGGGCGTTTACCGGCGAGATTTCGGCGGATATGCTCTCGGATGTCGGAGTGAAGGTTGTCATTTTGGGACACAGTGAGAGGAGAATGTACTTCGGAGAAACTGATGAAGACATCCGTCGCAAGACTGCTGCGGCATTGGCGAAAGGACTGATTCCCATCGTATGTTGCGGCGAATCCGAGAATCAGGAGAATCCTGCGGATTTCGTCTCCGGACAGCTCATTCAGGCGTTCCGGGGAGTTGACAGCGGAGAAGCTTCCAATATCATTGTCGCCTACGAACCGATTTGGGCAATCGGTACCGGAAAGACCGCAACTCCTGAAGTGGCGCAGAAAATGATTGCGCATTTGAGAGAGACATTGAGAGGTATTTTCGGAGAATGTGCGGAGCACATCCGCATTCTGTACGGAGGATCCGTCAAACCGTCGAATATCCGTGATTTCCTGAGTCAACCCGATATTGACGGTGTGCTGGTAGGCGGTGCGAGCCTCAGTCCGGATTCTTTTGTTGAAATGGTTGCAAATGCAAAATTTTAGTGAGGAAACGAGGATAGTATGAAGAGAACCGTGGCGTTGATTATACTCGACGGATATGGAATCGGAAAAAACGAGGCTTCTAATGCCGTGTTGGGA
>JAUMXJ010000141.1 GCA_030529205.1 Bacillota bacterium
AGAAGGGAAGTCTCATTTTCAGAACGGGAGAAGTGATCTATCGAATCGGACTCGTCCTCGAGGGAAGCGTCAATATCGTCGTCCACTTTTTCTGGGGAAACTCCAATATTTTCGGCCATATCGAAAAGGGTAAAATATTCGGGGAGGCGTATGCCGCCATCCCGGGAAAAGAACTGCCCTGCGATGTAGTCGCGGCGGAGGACAGCAAAATCCTGTTCCTGGATTTTAAGAAGATTATGACCACCTGTCCGAACTGCTGCGCTTTTCATACGCGCATCATTCACAATATCGTGCGGATTTCCGCGAGCAAGAACATCAATCTCTCCTCCCGCATGATGCTTATCGCACCCAAATCCATCCGCGACAAGCTGCTCTCCTATCTTTCCGAGCAGGCGATGGAACACGCCAATGCGAATTTCAGCATTCCGTTCAGCCGTCAACAGCTGGAGGACTATCTCGGCGTAGACCGCAGCGCACTGTCCAATGAGCTGTCCAAGATGCAAAAGGACGGGCTGATTACCTATCAGAAAAATCATTTCATTCTGCATCAGGACTACTCGCCTTACTGAGAACGTTTCATCCTCCCCGCTTCATCCTCTCCGCAATCTCGAAACACACCTGCCCGATTCCGTCTCGAATGACCAGATCGGCGTAAGGGTCATACGGGGTACGGTCGCGATTGACGATGACGAAGCGCTTTCCTCGATAGTACTGCACCAAAGAGGCTGCGGGATTTACGACGAGGGAGGTGCCGCACACAATCAGCATCTGTGCGTCATAAATCGCCTTTGCCGCCGCGCTGAGCACCTGATAGTCGAGTCCCTCTCCGAACAGCACCACATCCGGTTTGATCAGTCCGCCGCATGCACATCTCGGCGGAATCGCCTTCTTCGTTTTGTCGAGCACTTCCGCAAGAGTGAAAGCGTCCCCGCAATTCAGACATGTGGAAGTTTCAATGCTTCCGTGCAGACAGAGTACGCGGCGATTTCCCGCTTTTTGATGCAGTCCGTCGATATTCTGTGTGACGACCGTGATTGTTTTCCCCTCTTTCTCAAGGTCGCTGATCAGGCGATGCAGGATATTCGGCTCGGCATCCGGGTACACGAGATGATCGAGATAAAAGCGATAGAACACGTCGGGATGCGCAAAAAAATATCTGCGCGACAAAATCTCCTCCGCCGAGGCGTCGCGATACAGGCCCGCAGAGCCGCGAAAATCCGGAATGCCGCTCTCGGTCGACACTCCCGCTCCCGTAAAAAATACGATGTTTTCGCTTTCCGAAATCCACTGCCATAATTGATTCTTCATACCATTATTATAGTATATTTTTATCTTTTCTCCATCTCTTTCAAATTCGTTTCACAATCCGTTCCGATCAACTGCGAAAAACCGCTTAGACTCTTGTAATTAAAGGGTAAGTGTGTAAAATAGTCTTGATAGGGAGGTTCTTTATATCATGAAAAAAGAAACATTGGACACATCTGAGCAGGTAAAGCCGGATGTTAAGGCGGAGCATATCTCCGAAGGGGATGCGACATCCGGTAAGAATCACGAAATTAAGCACAAAAAAGCGATTTCACTCGAAACTTTCGTGTTCTTGGTTTTATTCCTGGGACTGTTCGGATACCTGGGCTATGTCATGGGCGTTGACAATATGTTCAACACCTTGATGAATACCGCACACTATCTCTTGATAGATGTCGTCTTCTTCATCATGGCGATTGCGGTTTTGGCGGGCGCCATTTCGGCACTGTTCTCGGAATTCGGCGTTGTTGCCCTGGCAAACAAGCTGATTTCAAGGGTTATGCGCCCCGTATACGGGCTGCCGGGTGCGGCTTCGCTCGGTATCGTCACAACATATCTGTCCGACAATCCTGCCATTATCTCGCTCGCAAATGACAAAGGGTTCAAGAAATTCTTCAGAAATTATGAACTTCCTACATTGTGTAACCTCGGTACGGCTTTCGGAATGGGCTTTGTCCTCACGACCTTCATGATCGGTCTCGGAAAGGGCACCGAATACATCGGCGCCGCACTCATCGGAAATCTGGGTGCGATTATCGGCTCCGTGGTCTCCGTGCGCATTATGCGCCACTACAGCAAGAAGTTCTACGGCATCAAGAAAGGACAGAAGCTGGAGACGACGGAAACTGCAAACATGAATCGCCGCCTCATCAGAGAGGGCTCGATTTTTGAAAGAACGCTCGACGCCATTCTCGAGGGCGGCAAATCCGGTGTCGACATGGGGATTGCGATTATTCCCGGCGTACTCATCATTTGTACGCTCGTCATGATGCTGACTTTCGGGCCGTCCGAATATGTCGACGGAGTTGCGATCTATACCGGGGCGAAGAAAGAAGGAATTGCCTTCTTCCCGCTGCTTGGCGAATGGCTGTCTCCTGTTTTGAAGCCGCTCTTCGGATTCAATTCGGCGGAGGCGATTTCATTCCCGATTACATCACTCGGATCGGTCGGAGCGGCAATGGGAATGCTCAAGGGCTTTGTTGAAAAAGGCATTATTACCGCAAACGACATCGCCGTATTCACCGCGATGGGCATGTGCTGGTCCGGATATCTCAGCACCCATGTCGGAATGATGGACGCACTCGGAGTCAGAAAGCTGACCTCTAAAGCGATTCTCTCGCATACCATCGGCGGCTTGGTGGCCGGCATCTCCGCGCACTGGATTTGCATGGCGCTGGGCATTGCGTAGACGCAACGGCACGCACAAATTTGCAATCGGTCGGCTGATCGTTTTCCGCCGAATGGAGAGGATATGAATTACTACACAAAGAAAATCGGGTTTACCGGAACCATCTATATTAAGGAATACAGCAAAATCAAACATCACAAAAATAAAATTCGTGAATTGAACGAGGAGACGGTTGCGGAGCAGTTTAAAAAAGGAGAAGCCACCATCACGGTCTTAAACGAAGAAAGCGGAAAAGAAACCGTCATTGACGTCTATTCGAGCGAGGAGGAAATCAGAAAATACCTCGGTCCGAAGTTTTTATAATCGGGAATGCCGCTTTCCCGTCACGAATTGCACTTGATAAGTAATAAATAAATATAATAAGGAGATTTTATGGCACTGAATTGGTCACTGAAAGAAATCTACAAGGGCTTTGATGATCCGCAAATTGAAAAAGATTTCAAGGCACTTGAAAATCTAATTAAGGAGAGGGATGCGGAGCTCGCAAAAATGAGCACGGACGCCGATTTTGAGAAAGCGATGAAAAACGCGGAGAAATCGGATATGTTGTTTATGAAACTCAGAGCGTTCGCCAGCCTCAATCAGACAACCGATACCTCGAACAAACACGCATCGGCGATGAGAAACCGCATCGCGGTGCTCGGCACAAAGACTGCGAGCTTCTATCCGAGATTTGTCAATTTTATCGCCGCGCACAAAGATATTGAAAAAATGATTGCGGGCTCGAAGTACCTCAAGGAGATTGCATTCCCGATTCGAAAAATCAAAAAGATGTCGGAGCACACTCTTCCCGAGGAAATGGAATCGATGATCTCCAAGCTCAAAATCGACGGGTCCGACTCATGGGAAAATCTTTTCGACCTGCTCACCTCGACCGTGGAAGCGGAGCTTCCGAACGGA
>JAUMXJ010000142.1 GCA_030529205.1 Bacillota bacterium
ATCAGCTCAGGAATAACAGAGTCCATCATGCGCTTCACGTAGAATCTTACAATCGGCGCGGTAACCAAAATCGGCTGCTCTCCCGCCTGCAGAAGTTCTCTGATTTTATCCGTTATGTCGTTGATGATATTCTGCTGAATATTCGGGTCGATTGACAGATAACTTCCCCCTTCTCCCGTTTCAATCGCCTCGAGCAGAAAATTCTCCAATGTAGGAGACAGAGTAACGACATTCGCCTGTCCGAACGGAAAATACTGCCTCGAAATCTGCTTGATCAACCTTTGCCTGGTGTATTCGGTCAGAATATTGATATCTCGCGTACTTCCCGCAAAATCGGCTAAAGACTCCAAAATCTTAACCAAATTCCGAATGGAAACCATCTCTTTCAGAAGATTTGACAGAACTTTTTGAATATCTCCCAAACTCATCAAGGAAGGCACCAATTCGTCCACCAGTGTGGGATTGGTTTCCTTGATATTGTCGATCAGCTGTTTGACATCTTCACGAGTCAAAATCTCATACGCATATTTCTTGATAATCTCAGTCAAATGAGTGGAAATAACGCTGGATGAATCCACGACGGTATATCCCATGATTTCCGCCTTTTCTCTGTTCTCCGAGAGAATCCACTTCGCCGGAAGCCCAAACGCCGGTTCTATCGTATCGATCCCGTCAATCTCTCCTTCCACCTCACCCGCAGCCATCGCCAGATAATGTTCGAAGACAATATTACCGCTTGCCACGTCATTTCCGCGGATTTTAATCAAATACTGATTGGAATCGAGCTGAATGTTATCGCGAAGACGAATAATCGGCACGACGAAACCGAGTTCCAACGCAATTTGTCGTCTCGTCATCACAAGACGATCGAACAGATCTCCTCCCTGCGACGGTTCCGCCAAGGGGATAATTCCGTAACCGAATTCAAGCTCGATTGCCTCCATTTGAAGAAGGGGGAGTATGGATTCTGGCCGGCGAATTTGATCGTTGGCACTCTCCGGCTCCGTCTCTTCCGCACTTTCTCCCTCCGTAAACTGTGCTCTTCTATCGACGCGTATTGCAGCTGCAAACATAATCGCCGCAATCACCAAGAAAGGGAGAGTCGGCAACGGTGTCAACAAGCCCAAAAGTGCCAATACCACACCGACAATATAAAAGACAATCGACTTGGCAAAGATTTGTCGGACAACATCGCTTCCCAGATTGGATTCGCTCGCGGCTCTTGTCACAACAATACCGGTCCCTACGGAAATCATCAGAGCCGGCAGCTGGCTGACCAATCCGTCTCCCACGGTGAGAAGCGTATATTTGGAAAGCGCCTCCCCGAGACTGAGTCCGCCCTGCAGACTGCCGATGGCAAAACCTGCAATAATATTGATCATGGTGATGATGATGCCGGCAATGGCATCTCCCTTGACAAATTTCGATGCACCGTCCATGGCTCCGTAAAAGTCGGACTCCCTCTGAATGTTTTTACGCCTTTCCTTCGCTTCAACCTCAGAGATGAGACCTGAGTTCAAATCCGCATCTATCGCCATCTGTTTTCCGGGCATTGCATCCAAAGTAAATCTGGCAGCGACTTCGGATACACGCTCCGAGCCTTTTGTAATGACGAGAAACTGTACAATCACGATAATAACGAAAATAATAAAACCGACTATCGCATTCCCGCCGATTACAAAATTTCCGAATGCATCGATGACGCTTCCGGCGTTGCCGAGCGCCAATATTCCATAGGTTGTCCTGATATTGAGTGCAAGCCGAAACAGTGTCGTAATCAACAAAATGGAAGGAAAAATCGAGAACTCGAGCGGCTCGTTGATAAACATCGTAATAATCAAAATCGACAATGACAAAGAAATATTGAGTGCCAAAAAGAAATCCAGTATCCATCCGGGTACGGGAATGATTATCAACACAATGATGGTTACGACAAGCAGGGATACTATGATGCCTGAACCGAATCTCTTCACATCTTCCTCTCTTTAATTGAATACACATAAGCGAGAACTTCAGCAACGGCCTCATAAAGGTCCGGGCTGATTTTGTCGCCGATTTCGACGTCTTGATAAATTTTTCTGGCAAGTGGAGGGTTTTCAACCATGGGAATCTGATGCTCTCGAGCAATTCTTTTGATATTTTGCGCAATCAAATCCTGACCTTTGGCGACAACGACAGGAGCATCACTGCGGTCGGTATTGTACACCAGTGCAACGGCAAAATGCGTAGGATTGGTGATAATGACATCGGCCTTAGGTACCTGCTGCATCATACGGCTCATCGCCATTTGTCTCTGTTTTTCTTTTATTTTTCCCTTTAGCTGCGGGTCCCCCTCACTCTGCTTGTATTCCTGTTTCACTTCCTGTTTCGTCATCATGAGCTCTTTTTTGTTTTTCCGTCTCTTGAATTCATAATCGAAGACAGCAATAATAAACAGCACAATACTGCATCTAATAATAACATTAAAAATAATACTCCACAACAAAGAGATGGTATTCCCGGCATCCATCTTCAGTGTATAGACGATTTCCGATATTCTTCCCTCAATATAGATATAGCAGACAAAAAGAATCAAAGCTGCCTTCGCGACGGACTTGACCAATTCCGCCAAGGCGCGCGACGAAAACATATTTTTTAGACCTTTGAGCGGATTGATCCGATTAAACTGCGGTTTGAGCGGCTCGGCTGTAAACAACACCCCCACCTGCGCATAGGAGGCCGCGAGACCTGTGATGAGCGCAACGGTCAGAAGAGGCAGAGACATCTGCAAAATGAACAGAATCGATTCATTAAACAATTCCACGCCTAGTTCCGGTGTGGGGATGGTTTCGACGGTCTTAAAGAAAAATGCGAACAAATTGTCCGCAAAAAACTTCCACATAGCCGAAAGTGCAACAAACACAGCCAAAAGCGAGACCACCGAGTTAAAATCCTTGGATTGCGCAATTTGCCCTTTCTGTCTGGCATCTTTGAGCTTTTTTGCGGTGGGCTGCTCCGTTTTTTCCTCGGAAAAGAGGGTCAGATTATAATATCTGATAATCATTGTCCGACCCCCCGTATGAACTCATTGATGATGTCGATGCTCTTATTGATGTATTCGCCGAACAGGTCGTACAACACGGGAATCACGAGCATAAACATGGAAACTCCAATCAGAATTTTAAACGGCATACCGAGGACAAAGATGTTCATCCCGGGCATCGCCTTCGACAGAAGCCCGAGAACAATATCCGCAACGAGAATGGTAATCACAACAGGAGCGGCAATCGAAAATCCGATCATCAAAGTCTCGGAAACAACGCGCATCAGATAAGTCAAGGACTCCGCAGCCTTGATAAAAGATCCGAGTTCCACCCGAACAAAGGAATCCGCAAGGGTGACAATCAGCTTATGATGAAGGTCCAAGGACAAAAAGACCAGCGTCAGATAAACATATAAAAGATTCGACGTCACAGGCATCTGGTTTTCATCGAGAGGGTTCATTACGGATACCATGGAAAACCCGATCAGATAGTCGATTACATCTCCCGCAAAATAAATGAAACCCAGATAAATCGAGACGATAAATCCCAAAAAAACTCCGAAAATCAGTTCATT
>JAUMXJ010000143.1 GCA_030529205.1 Bacillota bacterium
TTGCTTCATTTCGTAGGTTGTGAAATTGCTCAGAAACAGACAACAACGGTACCGACCACGGTAGCTGCCTATACGACAACGACAGCTGCTGAAACCACAACGACGGAAGCGACGACTCAGAAGGCGGCGAATTATCCCGTCACCATCAACTTCTATACGGCGAAAAAAGAACCGATCTCTTTCACCTACACCAAGAGCCCTGAAAAAACCTTGGTATACGGAAAAAACAATGTTGAAATCCTGCTTGCGCTCGGCGCGGGAGATAAAATCATGATGGTTGCGGATGTCAAAAAAGTTCTTCCGGAATTGCAGGCGGAACTCGATAAAATCCCGAATATTTATGATGAGCAGGGAATCAACTACTTTGTCAGAGAGTATGCTCTCAGCCTTGAGCCGGATATGGTCATCGGTTGGAGATCTCTGTTCGGAATGGAAGACAGAATGGGAAGCAACGATTTCTGGCATGAACGCAATATCGGAACATACATCAATCTCAACAGCGCGCTCAGAGGAACGGAATCGCTTGAGAATGAATACCAAGATATTCGCAATCTCGCTATGATTTTCGACAAGATGGAGAAAGCGGAAGAAATCATTTCAAAAATAGAAGCGGATGTCGCAATCGGAAAGAAAGCGGCGGAAGGAAAGGAACCTCAGAAGATTTTGATTCTCGAGAACTGGAAGGGGGAGTATGACGTTTATCCTGCGACTTCCGTCATCGGGGACATCGCAACGCAGCTCGGTGCGGTGGTTGTGGGAGAGAGAGGCTGGACGGATGAGCAGATTGTGGCTGCCAATCCGGAGGCGATTTACTCCGTCCACGTCGGTTCTGTGAAACCGGAGGAAGCAATTGCACTTTTCCTTGATAATCCGGCGCTTGCCAGCGTGGATGCAATCAAGAACAAGAAAGTATATCCGGTCAGCTACGGTCTCGCCTATACACCGGGTATCCGTTGCGGCTCGACTGTCAAGATGTTCCTGAAGTACATGTACGGCATCGAATAGTCCGAATCATGTGTCCGGTCGGCATTTGCCCGGAGACATCAAAATCGACATCGAGACAGAAAAAACAGAAATAAAAAATGGAAGACCTCTGCAGAGTTTGTACTTTGCAGAGGTTTTTGGAAAGAAAGAATATATGCGGGAGATGATATGAGCAACGCTGTCAGCAAGTTGAGGCAGGGCGGTTTGATCTCGAGAGGAATTTTCAAGGGAATGCCCGTCCTGATTGTAACAATCGTCCTTTTATCGGTTGCAGTGGTTCTGTCCGTCCTTTACGCGGTGACGGTGGGTTCCGCCAATTTGACCACGAAGCAGGTGTACGACATTATATTGTTTGAACTGTTCCATCTGGGGGATCCGGAGACGCTTTCCGCGGGGGCGGTGCATGACATTGTCTGGCTGATCAGACTTCCCAGAATCATTCTCGCAGTGGGTGTAGGTGCGGGTTTGGCGGTCGTCGGCTCCGTGATGCAGGCGATTGTAAAGAATCCGCTCGCAGATCCGTATATTCTCGGGATTTCTTCCGGCGCATCCCTGGGCGCCATTCTCAGTGTGGTCATCAATCTGACTTTCCCGTTCTCCGTGGATGTTGCGCTGGGGGCATTTGTCGGTGCACTGTCCATTTCGTTTCTCGTCATCGTGATTTCGAGCATCGGCGGTCGTGCAACCTCCGTCAAACTTGTGCTTTCAGGGGTTGCGCTCAGTTCCATCTGCTCCGCGTTTTCCAGCCTTATCGTCTACATGGCGCGTGATCCGGAGCGCTTTCGCACCGTGATGTTCTGGCTGATGGGAAGTCTTGCCGGTGCCGACTGGGAGACCAATATCCGCGTGTTGTTGATTGTGCTTGCATCCGTCCTGTTTTTTATTACGCAGGCGCGCACGCTCAATCTCATGCTTCTCGGCGATGACACCGCGGTGACGCTCGGCACGAATTTGCAGCTCTACAGAAGCATCTACCTGATGGTGGCTTCGCTGATGGTGGGTTTCATCGTCTACTCCTCCGGGGTCATCGGTTTTGTCGGGCTGATTATTCCGCATTTTATTCGATCCCTCTTCGGCGTGGACCATAAAAAACTGATTCCTCTCTCCGCGCTGATGGGGAGCTTGTTCCTGGTGTGGGCGGATGTCGCGAGCAGAACCGTCCTGCCGAGAACGGAAGTTCCGATCGGGATTCTTATCTCCGTTGTCGGAGCACCTGTCTTTATCCTGCTCCTGATTCGAAAAACATACGGATTCGGAGGTGGAAAATGACACAGAGCAAATTGGAAGCCCGATCGCTCTCCTTTGCATGGGGAGAACAGAAAATCCTGAACGATATTTCCCTGAATGCGCAAGAAGGAGCATTTATCGGAATTATCGGACCGAACGGAAGCGGGAAGAGCACATTTTTAAAGTGCGTGTATCGCGTACTCAGACAGCGGGAAGGATGTGTCTACCTGGACGGCAGAGACGTCAGGAAAATGAGCTACAAAGAGACCGCCAGAATGGTCGGCGTGGTGGCGCAGCACAACAGTTATGACTTCGATTTTCTCGTCAGCGATATCGTGTTGATGGGGCGGTCTCCGCACAAATCCGTCATGGCGCGGGACAATGCGGAAGACTATGTCATGATGCGTAATGCACTGTTTGAAGTCGGTTTGGAGGGATTTGAGTCGAGACCCTTCGCTTCTCTCTCCGGAGGCGAACAGCAGAGAGTAATCCTCGCACGTGCGTTGGCACAGCAAACCCCTGTCCTCGTGCTGGACGAACCCACCAATCACTTGGATATCAAGTTTCAGCTGCAGCTTTTGGAAACGGTGAAAAAGCAGAATAAGACGGTTCTCGCGGCATTTCATGATCTGAATATCGCCGCCATGTACTCCGATCGAATCTATGTCATGCATCAGGGAAAAATCCGTTGCCAGGGGAAACCTTCCGAAGTCCTGACCGGGGAGCTGATTCGCGAAGTGTACGGCGTCAATGCGAAAGTGACGGTCGGAGAGGAAGGATATCCCTATATACAATTTTTGCGATAGATCACCGCGGAAATCATTCGCTTCCTTTGACCTAGTTTATATCACGATTATATTTAATGTTTTATTTTAATTATTTACACATTGTTATATAATATTTACAAATATGAAAGGGGGGCTGTATGAAGGAAAGACAGGGTTTCGGTTCATCACTCGGAATGATATTGGCTGCCGCGGGTTCCGCCATCGGCGTGGGCAATATTTGGAGATTCCCCTATGTGACGGGGAAGTACGGGGGAGCGGCGTTTTTGATCGTGTACCTCCTCATGATTGTCGTCATCGGCATGCCGCTGATGCTCGCGGAAATAGCGGTAGGCAGAAGGGGAGGCTCGGATGCGTGTAAGAGTTTCAAGACGCTTGCACCCGGTTCAAAGTGGCATATATCCGGGATTATCGGGATTGTGGCAGCTTTTGTTATTTTGGGATACTACAGTGTTGTGGCAGGTTGGTCTCTGAAGTATGTGGTCAGTTCGCTCGGCAATGCATTTGCCGGACAGTCTCCGGATGCCATTGCATCGGTGTTTCGGTCGCATGTGTCGTCAAATGTGGAGCCGATTATCTATGCTTTGATTATCAT
>JAUMXJ010000144.1 GCA_030529205.1 Bacillota bacterium
GATGTCACGACTTCGAATCCGAGAGCGAATATAGGCACGAATCCGGAAACTAATATCGGCATGAATCCGGTAGCGAATCCTAACAAAGCTTCAGTCTCCTCTCGTTCTCCGCACTCTCTCCCCTTGCCCTATGCGCCTTTCTACGATCCGGAATTTGCTCCCATGATTCTCATGGTAAAGGCATACCGAAACCTGTTAAAAGAACATAGAGCGCATTCCTACTTCACCTTTTCGGTGACAAGAAACGGTATTCCGGTTGAAACCGTTCGTCTGGAAATAATGGAACATCATGAACGGACGCGCGTTTATGTGGAACGAATCCTCAAGACCTATCTGTGGATCTTAGGAGGGAACGGACTGATTTTGGACGGGCCGAAACACCTGGTTGCACATATTGCGGAGCAGTATTCCCCGCAGGGAAAAAGAAATTTCGATGTGCAGTTTTTTTCCGAGGTCTTCGGGCGTGCGTTCGAAATCACGGAAGGAGCCCCGGACTCGCATCCGGATACTCAACCTCGCCAATGCGAGGATCGCATATCCGCTCGGGAGAGTCTGCCGCAGAGTCTTCGTTCAAAGACGGCAAATGTGCGCATCGGAATCGATCTGGGCGGAAGCACGCTCAAGATTACCGTTTTGAAGGACAATCAAGTCTTGCACCGCGCCGGTTACGCATGGACACCGAAAGTCCAAAGTCATCCGGATTACCACTACCGCGAAATCACCTCTGCCGTTCGAAAGGCTTTGGAACTGACTCAAATCAATCCGAATGAGGTGGCGTCAATCGGCATCAGCAGCGCGGGAATCGTGCTCGACAATGCCGTCATTGCAAGCTCTCTGTTCCGTGCCGTCCCGGAAAACCTGAAAGAAGAAGTGCGAGTTCTCTTCGAGAGGGTAAGCCGAGAATTTGGAAATATCCCGTATCAAATCGTCAATGACGGTGAAATAGCCGCACTTGCCGGGAAGACTGCGGAGCGAAGTGAAGCTATTCTCGGACTGACACTTGGGACCAGCCTGGGCTGCGGATACATCGATACGGACGGAAAGCTGACCAATCAGATCAATGAGCTGGCATTTGTTCCTCTGGACATCTCCGATTCGGCGATCATAGATGAATGGTCGGGAGACCGCGGAGCGGGTGTCAGTTATCTGTCACAGGATGCGGCAATCAAATTGGCTGTGAATGCCGGACTTTTTCTTCCCGGAGAAACACCATCTCAACAATTCCAATACCTGGCGCAGCTTCTAACTACAGAGCCGGGTACGAAGACGGATGAGAAGCCGGGTACGAAGCTCGAACCGGAACAGGGAAGGCGACAGAAAATTGCGGAACGCATCTTTGATGATATGGGTATTTATCTGGGTTATGCCATCGCTTACTACAGAGAATTTTACGCATTCCGACATCTTCTGCTTCTCGGCGGAGTTGTAGCGGGAAGACACGGGGAGAGAATCGTGCAGAGTGCGAAACAGGTTCTCTCTCGTGAATTTCCCGACATTTCTGAAAATGTGGAGTTTGTTTCTGTCGAACACGCATCGCATATACAGGATTTTGTTGCCGCACAAATGGATCAATAGACCGAAACACAAAAACTGCACAAAAACAGGAGGAAATATGAACATCATAGCCGGCGGAAAAATCTTCATCAACCATAGATTTGAAGAAGGATATGCCGTGGTTTTCGATTGCGACATTCTCAAAATTGTAAAGTTGGAGGAGCTCGGAGCTTGTGAATACCACGATTTGAAGGGCGCATACCTCGTCCCCGGATTTATCGATGTCCATGTGCACGGATGCAACGGCTCCGATACAATGGACGCCTCTCCCTCGGCACTTGACAATATCTCCCGTTCTCTTGTCAAACACGGTGTCACATCCTTCCTGCCGACCACCATGACAAATCCCCTTCCGACAATCCGAAGTGCACTTGAAAATATTCGCCGCTGCCCGAAACCAAGTGGTGCAAAAATTCTCGGTGTACATCTGGAGGGTCCGTTTCTCAATCCGAAATACTCCGGTGCCCAGCCCGTGGCGGACATGATCGATCCGGAGCGAAGACTGATCGAAGAATTTCAAGACATCATAAAAGTTGTCACCATTGCGCCGGAAACAGCCGGAGCTCTGGAGATGATTCGAGATTTCGGCGAACACATTTGTTTTTCTCTCGGTCATTCGGACAGTGACTATGAGACCGCCGTGCAAGCCTTTGAAGCCGGTGCACGCTCCGTTACCCATCTGTTCAACGCCATGTCTCCTCTCCATCACAGAAAACCCGGTCTCGTCGGAGCTTCGCTCTGCTCGGAATCGACATTTGCAGAAATCATCTGCGACGACATTCATATTCATCCGGAGCTTTATCGCTTGGTTTTAAAGGCGAAGGGAAGCGACAAAGTCATGCTTGTCACTGACTGTATAAGAGCGGGCGGACTATCCGACGGAACATATGAGCTTGGCGGCCAACCTGTCCATGTATGCTGTGGAAAATGTACACTCGAAAACGGAACCATCGCCGGCAGCATTCTCAGCCTGGATAAGGCACTGAAAAACATGGTGCGCCACACCGGAATCTCACCGGAAGCGGCAATCCCTATGATTTCGTACAACCAGGCCCTATACCTCGGCATGGAAAAGAAAATCGGCAGCATCGCTGTCGGAGCGGCCGCCGACTTTGTCATTTTAAGCCGGAACTTGGATGTCCTGCAAACCTATGTTGACGGAAAGTTGGTCCACTCCTCCCTTTAGCCTCAGTTCTTCATCCGATGCCGAAGATCCAGGTACCGAAACAGGTCTTGATAATTACCGGCCGGGAACTGTGTGACATCGATCGTATTCTTATTGATTAAACATTCCGTGAGTAAAAAAACATGGATACCGAGCTTGGATGCCGCCATATCCTCATGTGCATCGTTTCCGATCATCAGACATTCCTCCGGCTTCGCTCCGATATGTTCGAGAATTTCCTGATAGTAGCGAGGATTGGGCTTACAATAAGAGGAATTTTCATAGGACGTGATATGAATAAAATCATCCGGATCGACTCCCGCCCAAGTCATTCTCTCTCTTTGAGCAATCAGCGGGAAAAGCGGATTGGAAGCTAAGACCGGTTGCAAACCGTGACTTTTCACTTTTTGAATCAACTCTTTCGCCTTGGGCGTAAATCCGCAGGCGCTCTTCACTTTCGGAAAATGATTTTGATAGAAGTCCCAAAAATGCGGCTCGTCCTCTCTTGCAGAATCACCAAAAATTTTCACATAGGTATCCCAAAAAGCCTGCTCGTTCTTTTTGCTGCCGTCATTTCGAATCATAGCCTCCGTTCCGGTCCATATAGACTGAATCAACTCGTCCGCATGGCGGAAGGGGGCCATCCTGACTGTCAAAGCCTTGAAATACGCCTTGGTAAATTGATCCTGCTCCATAGGCAGCAGCGTGCCGTCCAAATCCAGCAAAATATACTTCATCAAAAAATCCTCCGCACATGATATTACGCTCATTATAATCCAAAAGATAAAATATATAAAGTATTTTATATAAAATGCAAAAAAGGACAAAAAAATAACCACCGTCATAGACGATGGTTATGAACTA
>JAUMXJ010000145.1 GCA_030529205.1 Bacillota bacterium
CCCGCTTGTAACAGGCTCTCGCGGATGATTTTCGGCGATTCTCCCGACCAGCCGTAGGTCCCGAATGCCGCGGCTTTTTTGTTCCTGAATTTTAGAGACTTCAAAAAGTGAAGCCAGCCGGCTACCGAGGAAAGAACATCTTGTCCGACTGTAGGTGAACCCACGACAATTGCCTTGGATTTGAAGACTTCCGTCATAATTTCGTTCTTATCTTCCTTCGAGCAGTTTAAAATCTTCACTTTTGTATTTGGGGACAGTTCATTGATGTACTGTCCGATGAGATGAGCCATAGAAGTACACGCTTCCCACATCGTGTCATAGACAATCGTGATTTGATCTTCCTGATAATTGTCGCACCACTTCGCATACTTCTCCACGATTTGCATCGGATTGTCTCTCCAAATAACTCCGTGCGAAGGCGCAATAATGTCAATCGGCAGGTTGAAACTCACGATTTCTTCCAATTTTCGTTTCAGGATGGGCGAAAACGGCGTGAGGATGTTCGCATAGTACTTCATCGCTTCTTTGTCGAGCAAGCATTTATCCGCCTTGTCGTTGAACAGTTCCTGGACTGCGAAATGTTGTCCGAACGCATCATTTGAGAATAAAATATTGTCCTCGGTCAGGTATGTCGCCATAGAATCCGGCCAATGCAACATTTTCATTTCCACAAATACGAGTTTCTTTCCGTTTCCGATATCAAGTGTGTCCCCTGTCTTTACCACATTGAAATTCCAATCCTCATGGAACTGACCTTTAAGACTGTTTACAGCATTCTGTGTACAGTAGATCGGCGTGTTCGGGATTTCCCTCAAAAGCGCGGGAAGCGAACCGGAGTGATCGATTTCTCCGTGATTGACGATGATGTAATCAATTTTTTCGAGATCGATTTCTTGTTTTAAGTTCTCCACAAAGTACTGATCATGCGGCTTCCAGACAGTATCGATGAGCACCGTCTTCTCCTCCCGGATCAAGTATGCATTTTGGCTTGATCCGTTGAAAATCGAATAGTCATCACCGTGAAACTGCTCCAGTTCCCAGTCGATGAATCCGAGCCACCAGACATTGGATTTTACATGTCGTTTCATATTCTCCCCCTTTTTCGATATCTAATCGATGATGTTCCAATCATCCTGTTTATCGTGGATTGCCATTGCGTCGGGCAATTCCTACCTTTTTAGTAGAGTATACAGGAATCATGTATTTCCGTATGTTGTCACAACAACCATAAACGATAAATTCCTACGATTTTCGATGGATGCCGAGCAAAATAAAAAAGGTCGGCAATCAACCGACCTTTCCGTTCAAATTATTTTTTAATCTTTCTTTAGCGAATACCGGCTTTCCACCGCCTAATCAAACCGAAATCAAAACCTAATCTTCAAAATAGAAGAAACCCGTACGCTTCCCGTCTTCGATTGTGTAACATTTCTCATTGTCGTTGATGGGACCGTAGATTCCGGTATACTTGATTTCTACAATCTCCCTGCCCTCGGTGTCGATGACACCGTTCCTGCCGTTCAGGCTCACAACAGCAACACCGTTATGAACTTCATGGATAAAATCGTATTTGTGTTCTACGACAAGTTTGCCTGTTTTATCGATGATTCCATATTTTCCGTTCAGATTGACCGATGCAAATCCTTCTCGGAAATTCAGTGCCTCCCGATAAATCGGTTCGACGACGTACTTCCCGGATTTGTCAATGAATCCGTATTTTTGTCCTCCCTTGCCGTCCGGCACGGTAACAACCGCTAGACCTTCATGAAAATCGTAAGCATAAGCATACAAAGCCGGAATTACAAGTTTGCCCGTTTTATCGATAAATCCCCATTTCGGTGCGCTCAATGTGCCTATATTGACGGATGCGAGTCCCTCGCGAAAGTCGTGGGCATCCGCATACTTGATGTCGACGACAATCTTTCCCGTCTTGTCGATATAACCGAATTTTAAATTGTCCACTTGTTCATTGATGACAAGAGCCAGGCCGTCGGAAAAACGATTCAGGCGATGATACCTGTCACTGATCGGAATGACAACCTCACCTTTTTTATTCATCAATCCATACCGCTGTCCGTCTCCGAAGTATGCGAGTCCATCCCGGAAATGATAATCTTTCATTGGCGGCGGAATGACCCCTTCTCCTCCGGCGGTGATGTTTTTGCCCTGACCGAGAATGCCCTGATCAATGACTACGCGTCCGTTGAGATCGATGTAGCTCCATCCTTGCTCACTCAAAACCCAGGCGAGTCCTTCACGATAATATGCGGCTTCGTAATACTGTGGCTGTACTATGACTTTTCCCGTCTTGTCGATAAACCCTGCTCCATTGCGCGTAATAATCATGGCGCGCCCCTCACTGAAACGATCATTTCCGAAAACACGCGGGTTAATCAGGAATGTACCGAGATCCATCTTCACGGCAAGTTCACCTTTTTCATTTGCATACCCGATTCTCCAAATGCCGTCTTCCAGATATTCCACACGCTGCATTCCGTCGCTGAAAAAGCCCGGCTCTCTGATATTATCGTTGTGCCATATATAATGAACCGTTTTTCCTTCAGCTTCATCTTTCTCCAAGTGCTTCTTTCCAAGTTCAATGAGGTCCAGGAAGGTTGATTCTCCATCACTCATCACGGGTTCTGAAATTGCTTTCCAGAGGGCTTCAAAGACCTGTCCGCGTTTAATTTCTCCTTCGACCTTGATTTCAACCCCGGTTTTTGTGTAAAGCTCATTACGGTTTTTTCCCCACTCCGCATTCGGATAACCCAAAATACGAAGGAGAATTGCCGCAAGTTGCTCTCCTGTAATACTGCCGTTCGGGTAGAACTTCCCTGTCGTCCTGTCCCCTTCGAGCCACGCACGCATCCGGGCATAGGTCACATAATTCTTTCCCCATTCCGGAATTTCATTTTCATCCACAAATCCTGAAGGCCGGCTGAACCCTCTCGCGAGCTTCTCCTCCCCATATAATCTCGACAGCAGGACCGCCATCTCCACTCTCGTCAACACCTTGTCCGGCATCAAATCCCCGTTGCTTCCGCCGGTGACAATGCCCTTCTCTTTTAACTTCTGACCGGATATCTCTTCCGTGTCGGCAAACAGCGAAACGCTGCCTACCAACAGGAATACCGCCATTATCCATGCAATGACACGTTTCATTTCACCCTCCTCAAAAGTATTTTCAAACTGCAAAATCAATTTGTCGATTTTATTATACTACCGGCTGTGTCTTTTTTATCTACTTTGGATCAATATGAGCAGCGAGTGTTTTACGGAATACCGAACATCAGAGAATCTATCATTGCGGTGCTTCTTCCAAAGATGCAGGGCAAAGAATCACAAGCATAACGGAAGCAGTCGATCAGATGATTTTTGCAATTAAAATAGCACTAAATCAGACTGAAAAACAGAAAGGACATCGAGATTGAAATGCTGAACGAGGAGTGCTTTCAAGTCAAACTTGAAATCGCGGTCTGCAGCGTCTTTTCATCCGGGTCTTTAGGTTGGACGGCATGGTGACGAAAGATTCCGTCACCTTTTTCTTTTCACCTTGATTCTTCT
>JAUMXJ010000146.1:0-2783 GCA_030529205.1 Bacillota bacterium
TTTTCTTGATAAATTGAAATCGTCGTTGATTAAGACCAAGCAGTCCTTCAGCAATATGTTGGACGGGCTCTTCGACATTCATGCGGAAATTGACGATGAACTGTACGATGAGTTGGAGTTTTCACTGGTGACGGCGGATGTGAGCGTCAAATCCGCAAGCGATCTGATCAAACGTCTCAGAGAGGAGATTGAAAGGCGCGGGGTAACCGATGTCAGAAAGGTCAGAGCGGTCCTCAGTGACTGTATTGCCGAGAAGCTCGATTCGCCGAAGAGCGTGAAGAAACCCGGACTGAATATCGTCGTCATCATCGGGGTCAACGGCGTCGGAAAGACGACAACCATCGGAAAATTGGCACATCTATACAAGAGACAGGGCAATAAGGTGCTTGTGGCTGCGGGAGATACCTTCCGTGCCGCTGCAATCGATCAGCTGGGCGTCTGGGCGGAGCGCGCCGATGTCCAGATGATTCGTCAAAAAGAGGGCGGAGACCCTGCCGCTGTTATCTTTGACGCCATTCAGGCGGCGAAGGCGAGAGGGACTGATTATCTTCTCTGTGATACGGCGGGAAGGCTGCATAATAAAGTCAATCTGATGAACGAGCTTGAGAAGATATTCCGCATCATTCATCGGGAAGCGCCGGATGCCAACCTCGAAGTCTTCCTGGTGCTGGATGCCACCACAGGTCAGAACGCGATCAACCAGGCGAAAGTCTTCGGCGAAAAACAGGGCATCACGGGGATTGTCCTGACTAAACTTGACGGAACCGCCAAGGGCGGAGTCGTCATCTCGATTGAAGACGAGCTCGGCGTTCCGGTGAAGTACATCGGTCTGGGCGAGAAAATCGAGGACTTGGATGAATTCGATGCCAAGGCTTTTGCAAAGGCGCTTATATCGGAGTAAAAAGGAAAAGGCACGGTAGACGTGCCGATTGATTTCGGAACATGGTTTTCAACTTGATTTCAGAAGCGGGAGGGATTATGAAGTCCATCTTAGTTGGGTTGGTATTGGCGGTGCTGCTTATGGGAGCGGCTTTCATTACATCATACGCCGATGCGGAAGGAACGACGGAAGCAACGACGCAGGCGACGTCGGAAGGGACAACGGAGGAAGTGTCGCCTGAAGTGACATCGGAAACTTCGACGCAGGCGTCTTCCACGGAAGAGAAGCCGCCGCATCTGCATCTTCTGGACCACGGCATTATCACAGGAGACGAAAACGGGGATTTGCTTCTCGAAAAGTTTATCACCAGGACGGAGATGTCCATTGTTCTCATTCGCATGATCGGACAGGAAGACATTGCAAAAGCGTTTTCGACGCAGACCGGTTTCGCCGATGACGCTGCCGTTCCGGGCTGGGGAAAGAGCTTTGTCGCCTACGCGAGACAACACGGTTTAATGAGCGGCGATGAGTTCGGCGTATTCAATCCCATGGGAAAAATCAGCGGGGAAGAACTCGCCATACTCGTCAGACGCATCCTCGGATATACCGAGAAGGTCAATTGGCTCGAGAATATCAAAACCTTGCAGCGGGAGACGGGAATTGTCGTTCCGGAAAAGGATATCCTCCTTCGATCTGAGGTGTTCGCGGTGCTTTGGAACGCCTTTTCGCAAGATGTGAAAATGGGTGGAGGCAGTCTGATGAATGCCGATTCCGGCAGCCGGTAAAAGGAATAGAGGTAAGTGTTAAAGAGGAAGAAAAGCGCTGGAGATTGGCGCCTGCCTATGACCTCACTTATAGTCATTCGATTGGCGGAGAACACGCGACCGCGGTCAATGGAAACGGCAAAAACCCAAGTTTAGCCGATATCAGGGAAGTGGCAAAGAAGGCAAAAATTGACTTGGCAAAAGCGGAAAGAATTGCAAATGAGATTTATGAAGCGGTAAAAACCGAATTGAAAGAATATTTGTTGTAAGATCGGTCGCCGAAGGCTCACAGAAAGATTCCTCACCGCAGTGTGTATGTCGTGCCGGCGGAGAGCATGTTGTGATCATGTGTTACGACAATGACGATGTTTCCCGCATCCGCTTTCTTTTGCAGCAATGACAGGATGGACTCCTTCATTTTCGGAAAGACATTGGCGGTCGGTTCGTCCAACAGGTAGACGGAGGCGTTTTTGGCAAGGCACACAAAGAGATTGAGCAATTGTTTTTCGCCGCCCGAAAGCCTGTCATACTCCTGCTCCATGATTTGATTGAGATCGAACTGAGGATGTACAAAGACTTGGTTGAAATCCCGATTGTCTTGCACCTGCTGAATTTCCTGTTCCGTGAGAAGGGATTGCATATATTCGGATACGGTTCCTTCAAAAGAGATGGGATGCTGGAGCATAAAGGAGAAATTGTTCTTGCGCAGTGTGCTCATATTCAATTCTGATGCTGCGGTTCCGTTGAATTTGATTTCTCCCGATACCTGTCGATTTCGATAGATTCCCAAAATACATAGCAGGATTGTCGATTTTCCGACTCCGTTTTCTCCGAGAATATGGGTTAGATTTCCGGAAACAAATGTCGCATCGACATTGTCTTCGTAAAGATTTTCGCTTTCTTCCTCATGTCTGTAGTTCAGTCCGACCAGCTCGATGCGTTCGATTCTGTCTAAAATCTTGTCGCCCTCGTCGTCTTTTTCCATACTCAGTACTTCGATCAGTCTCATTTTCGAAGCCTGATACTCCTGGTAAGCCGTTCCGATATTGAAGAACTGTTCAACGGTATTCAGCATCATGGCAAAATATTGCAGCAGGTAGGTAAAGACACCCATTGTGAGATGGCCGTTCATGACGGCA
>JAUMXJ010000146.1:2793-3549 GCA_030529205.1 Bacillota bacterium
AAAGCCGCCGAACTGAAACAAGGAGCTTACGGTAAATTGTGTTGTGGAAAGCCAATACCTGAGGTGAAACATGCGCAGCATGCTGCGGAGAAGAGAGGCCTCCCTTTTTTGCAAAAACGATTTTGCACTGTCTATTCTTTCTCTCGCCTTGATTTCAAGATAGTTCTGATAGATGTGATTCCTTGTGGAGAAACAGGAATTGCTTGCTTCCGACTGCTCCAAGAATGCGATTCTGATTCGTTCTTTGAACAGAGAGTAGATTAGGGTGTAAATGACCAAAAAAACGAAAATAGAAAGCAGGAGCAACGGATTTACGCGGTACAATATCAGGGCGGTGAAAACCAGAATCACGGAATTGTTGATGAGACCGCTGACGGAAGAAAAAAAGAAATTGATTATGCTGTCGGTGTCCTGAAGAAGCTGTGAATGCAGATATGTCGGCTGATAACCCGTCACCTCTTTCGTAGAGGTCCGGAATAAACAGTCCAGAACCTGTCGATTAAAATCCAGTATGAATTGATTTGTTCGCATCGTCTCAATCTTATAGACGAAGTACCGGATGATGATCTGGATCACCACAAAGACAGCCAGCAGCAAAATCCACTTCTGAAACGCGGCGAGGTCCCGTGTATACACCAGCACATTGAGCATATTCCCCTCCATCAGGGGGACGAGCAGGGACACGACGGTCAGGCTGAGGTTCAATAACCAGAATGTGAGGAAATGTTTTTTTTGTGATTTTATAAGGCTCTTAAT
>JAUMXJ010000147.1 GCA_030529205.1 Bacillota bacterium
TATTTACATTTCTTACAATATATGGTATTTTATAACCATCAACGACCGGGAGGTGTTTATGGGTTGTAAAGTCAAGTGTATGTATTATTCGGAAGAGTGCGCGGATTATTGCAAATATGCGGCGATTTTGTCTTCTGAGATGCCGTATGCTAAAATGATGAAAGATACGCGTGTCATTTATGGGTATGATGACAACGACTTCGGTCCGGACGGAGAGTATCATACCCTTTTTTAGCGAAGTATCGGTGAGAATGATATTGTTGAGGTGCAGGATGAATGATTGGGTGAGATTGCTTCAGCCATACGAGCAGGCGGTTGAGGAACTGAAGGTAAAATTTAAGTCTTTACGCGAGCAGTATCGGGAGCTCAGCGAATACTCACCCATCGAGTTTACCACGGGGCGCGTAAAAAAAATTTCCAGCATTATCGAAAAGTCCAAGCGACTCGGCATGCCGCTTTCTAAAATTGAAGAGGAAATGGAAGACATTGCGGGCATCAGAATCATGTGTCAGTTCATCGATGATATCTATGTGGTAGCGGATATTATCAAGGCTCGTGACGGCAAAGATTTCAAGGTGCTGTATGAGAAAGACTACATTAAGAATCCCAAGCCGAGCGGTTACAAAAGTTATCATATGATTTTGAAGTATCCCGTGTATACGGCATCCGGAGCAAAGGAAATACTCGTAGAAATTCAAATTCGAACTTTGGCGATGAATTTTTGGGCGACGATTGAACATTCTTTGAACTACAAGTATAAGCAGCAGATTCCGGAGGGTGTTCTTCAAAGATTGAGAGCGGCTGCTGTCGCCGCGACGAAATTGGACGAAGAAATGATGGAAATCAGCAAGGAAGTTAAGCGTGCTCAGACCGACTTTGAGGAAAAATCGAATTTGGTAAAGGATATCGCCGCCATCATCAAGTATTTGTACGATGCCGGTTTTAACGATGTGGCGGAATCGTACACTCTCAGGTTTGACAGCTTAAACAGTGCCGACAGCGTAATCGAGCTTCAGTACCTGCATTGGGAGATGAATAAGTATCTGAAAAAAATTCAGAAAGAAGAAGCGGGGGAGTAAGGAAGTCGAAGGTTTAATATGATATATGTCATTGGCGATCTGCACCTCAGCTTTTCGACGGGCAAACCGATGGATAAATTCGGCGAGGAGTGGAAAAATCATTACGAGAAAATTCAAACCGATTGGCTTTCCAAAGTCAAAGAGGATGATATTGTCATGCTTGCGGGAGACACAAGTTGGGCGATGCGCTATCATGAAGTGGTCGACGATTTTAAATGGATTGATGCTCTCCCCGGAAAAAAATTGATTATCAAGGGGAATCACGACTATTGGTGGAGTTATCGCGCGCGTCTGGCCGCCGAGTTTAAGAGTGTGTTTTTTGTCAATTCAAATTCATATGAGTATGGGCGTTATGCCATTGTCGGAACGAGGGGTTGGGATTATCCCGCTGAAGACGATGCGGAAAACAAAAAAATCTATGAACGCGAGCTCGTGCGCCTTGAAAATTCTTTGAAATCGGTCTCCAAAGACAAAATCATCATCGCCATGATTCACTATCCGCCGACGTCGAAAGGAGAAGAAACGGCATTTACAAAGCTCTTTGAACGATATGGGGTCAAAAAAGTGTATTATGGGCATCTTCATAGCAGGTACGGATTCCAAAATGCGTTTATCGGAACGATCAATCAAATTTCCTATGAACTGATTTCCTGTGATTACAAGGATTTTAAGCTGACGGAGGTTGCAGGCGGATCCGGAATATCCGTGGACCGAACGGAATTTCGCGAGGCGTCCTATTTGCTGGAGGAGCGATTGCGAGGGATACATGCTTTGGAAAAGGCGTCCATTCTTCATTCAAGTGAGAATCGCGGATCGGGAAGCTTGGACATTGCGGATAAGTCCGATTTTGTCGAGTTCAATTATGCCTTGGCAAAAAGGACGGCCGATTGCTATACCGGAGAGATTCTTGCTCATCCTCCGATCGACGATTTGGATCCCGATTTGTGCGAAGAACTGGATGAGCAGAATATGGATTTGCTGCGGGTTGCTTTCTCCATGTCGTCCGGGACGGTCCTGTCGGTAGCGGACGGAATTATCAAGTATCATTTCGTCAATTCTCTCGCCAAGAGGCAGATGTCTTTGGCGGAGCGGTTTGAATTCAGCAATTTGCAGAAGTGTCTGAGACTTCGTGGACTTGTGTATCGTCTTTATGAGATCAAAGATCAAATGACTTTGGGCTTGTGCAAGCATTTGATAGACGGCGAAGAGAAACCGTATGAGATTTCTTTCTATAAAATTTATTTGCGCTCTTCCGAACTTTCAGGAAAAATCTACGAGATTTCAGCGATTGCGGATGAGAAAATTGTGCTGCACACCACCTGTCAAGAGGTGGTCGACTTATTAAAAAAATCCGGGAGAAACGAGGGTGAAATGCAGAATTCGAAAATATCCGCGTATGTTAATGTGAAAATGTATTAGTTCGATTTTCCGTTTCCGTTCTTGATTTCAAAAATTCTTGTTGGTAGAGTATGTATGGGGGGTAGTATGTTTGAAGACTATATTTCAGAAAAGACGAAAGATTGGACAAAGCTGTTGTTGATTCATAAATTTGCAGTGGACGAATTGAAAATCAAACTTGAAAACCTCGATGAGGAGTTCAGATTGGTTCAAGAATACAATCCGATCGAGCACATCCGGTATCGAGTCAAAAAACCGATGAGCATTATAGAAAAACTGCAACGTCTGGGCTTGGAACCTACCATCAAAAATGCGAAAGAAAATATTTTCGATATTGCCGGCATCAGAATTATTTGTGCATTTACCGCGGATATCTACCGAGTTGCCGAAATCATTCAGAACAGACCGGAGATCAATGTGGTAAAAGTAAAAGATTATATTGAGAATCCGAAAGCAAACGGGTACAAGAGTCTGCACTTGCATATTGAATACCCCGTTTCTCTCAGCACAGGGACGGAATCGGTTCGGGTAGAAATTCAGATTCGCACGATTGCAATGGATTTTTGGGCGAGCATTGAGCACAAAATATACTACAAGTATCGATCCAAGGCACCGAAGGAGATTCAGGCCGAGTTGAAAGGTTGTGCGGACATGATTAACAACTTGGATGATCGCATGTACAATCTCAAGAGAATTATCAATGCTTTGGAGGCCAGCAGTACGAAGACTCCGGATTACGAATATCAAAGGGATAAGGATACCATCGGACTTTAATTCGATTCCGTTCATATGCGCGACAAGTCTCATGCGTATCTGCGGAAACGAAGGCGACATACGAAATGGAAAGAGGTGAAGATGAAAGTAATGAATATTGCAAAAACTGTCGATGGAGAGTATCTTGGTCCGGTTTCCAAGATGGTGAACAGGCATGGTTTGATTGCCGGTGCAACCGGAACGGGAAAGACGGTTACCTTAAAAAAGTTTGCGGAACTTCTCAGCAGCGAAGGTGTTCCGACCTTTGCAATCGACGTGA
>JAUMXJ010000148.1 GCA_030529205.1 Bacillota bacterium
GTTTTTATTGGATTCAAATCCCTGCGGCATGTCTGCGAAGTCGATGCGCGACATATCGACACGAACCGTGCCGCCGCCTTCCGTGCGAATCCCCTTCCTCAAACTTCCCATCTTTCTCAACTTGGAAAGCTCTCTTGCGGCGGAACGCGCCTGGTATCCGACAACTCCTTCCTTCCTCTTGAGGTTATCGAGTTCCTCTATACAGACAATGGGTATGATGACATGATTGTCTTCAAAGCTATAGAAACAATTCGGATCATGCACCATGACATTGGTATCCAGAACATAATTCTTTACCATTCCCCCTCCTCTGACAAAAATGCAGCACATTTGTGCTGCATCATCGTTTACATCTTTCTCACCGTATATTTTACATCTTTATCATTGAGTTTTTCAGATTTTATATCGGGCAACTCGGTGCGCTCGAACACCTCGGCGAGCGTCTCGGTTACGATATACTCGTGGTGGTCCTGTACCGCTTTTGCAAATGCATCATCCGACTCATACTTCACTTCTATTCTGTCCGCGACATCGAGATCCATATTCTTTCGCTCCTGCTGGATTTTCGACACGATCTCACGCGCATATCCTTCCCGTATGAGCGCATCGGTGAGCACGGTATCAAGCAGGATGAAGTTGTTGTTTTCCAATCTGACGGTATAGCCCTCTTTTGCATTGATATTGATCAGAATGTCTTCTTTTGTGAATGTCTCCTTCCTTCCGGCGATTTCCACTTCTATCTCTCCGCCGTTTTCGAGGTGCATTGCGGTCTCGCCCTGATTGAGCGCCGCCAACGCTGCGGAGAAATTCTTAATTTCCCCTCCGAGTCTCGGTCCCAAGACTTTAAAATTCGGTTTCAGAGAAAACTCCATGTAGAGCGGCAAATTGTCTTCAAAAACAACCGACTTGACATTGAGTTCTTCCATGAGCAGCGGCGCAAGGTCTTCAATCAATGCGCGATGGCGACCGTCCACCATGGCGAGAGTCAAAGGCTGACGCACCTTGATTTTGACGGATTCTCTGGCTGATCTTCCGAGTGAGGCGAGCGCCTTCAGCAAATCCATTCTGCTCTCGATTTTAAGGGAAATCAAAGAATCATCCTCCTCCGGGAATCTCGAAAGATGGACGGAAGGTTCCCCAGTGAGGTTTTGGTACATCTCGTCCGCGAGGAACGGTGCAAAAGGAGCCGTCAGCTTCGCAATGACACACAGCGCCTCGTAGGTTGTACGATATACGGCTTTTTTGTCATCGCTCATCTCCGCACCCCAGAACCTTCTTCTGGATCTGCGGATATACCAGTTGGAAAAATCTTCGACGACAAAATCCTGAAGCGCCCTGACGCTTCTCATATGGTCGTAATTGTCCATATTCTCCGTAACTTCACCGATCAGCCGATTGAGTTTGGACAGAAGCCAGTGATCCAATTCCGCCCTCTTGGAGACGGGGATATCGATTTTGGACGCATCAATTCCGTCCGTATTGGCATACATCGTGAAGAAGTTGTACAGATTCTTCAGCGTACCGAAGTATTTTGAGCTGACCTCGGCGAGAATCGCTTCATTGAATTTTTTCGGTGTCCATGCCGGATTCGAGTAAAGCAAGTACCATCTGGTCCAATCCGCCGTGTATTTCTCCATCATCTCAAACGGATCCACCGTATTTCCGAGCGATTTCGACATTTTCTTCGCATCCTTGTCCAAAATCAAGTCATTGACAAGGACATTCTTATACGGCGCGACGCCCTTGATAAATACAGAGATAGCGAGGAGCGAATAGAACCATCCTCTGGTCTGGTCGATTCCCTCGCAGATAAAATCCGCTGGAAATTGATTCTCAAAGATGTCGGTATTTTCAAACGGATAATGTCTCTGCGCAAACGGCATCGCCCCGGAGTCAAACCAGCAGTCGATGACGTCGCTCACTCTTGTCGCGACACCTCCGCATTTTTCGCATTTCAAATGGACATCATCCACATACGGACGATGCAGCTCAATGGTCTCATCGATGTTCTCGACCGCCTTTTCGATGAGTTCCGACTTCGAGCCGACGGTCATAAAATGACCGCAGGAGCACTTCCAGATGTTCAGCGGAGTTCCCCAATATCTGGAACGGGACAACGCCCAGTCATTGACATTCTCCAGCCAATTTCCGAAACGCTTTTCTCCCACAAAATCAGGAACCCATTTGACCGCCTTATTCGCTTCCACAAGCTTATCTCTAAGTCTGGACATCTCGATAAACCAGCCCTGTTTTGCATAGTAAAGCAGCGGAGTATCGCATCGCCAACAATGCGGATAGTTGTGCTCCATCTTCTGTTTTCGATACAACTTTCCGTTTTCTGCAAGATATTCAATAATCAGAGGATCGGCATCCATGGCCTTCCTCCCCTTCCACTGTGTTTCCGTAAATTCTCCGTTCAGATCGATCGGCTGTAGCACGGGAAGACCGTACTTTACACCCACCTGATAGTCATCCTCACCGAATGCGGGCGCAATATGCACGATTCCGGTACCGCTGTCCGTGGTGACATAATCCGCCAAGGTCACATAGAATGCCTTTTTGTCCGCATGAACGCCCGGAATGAGCTGCTCATAGCGCTGACCCTCCAGCTCGATGCCCTTATGCTCCGAAATCACCTCATACTCGCCCTCTAGGACGGATGCGGCAAGCCCTTTTTCCACAATCAGGACTTCCCCCCTATGCTGCACACGCAGATAGGTTTCATTCGGGTTGACCGCAAGTGCGACGTTGGACGGCAAGGTCCACGGCGTAGTGGTCCAGACGAGGAAACTCTCCTGTGCTTCCAAGGATTTGAATTTCACAAAAACCGTGGTGGTCTTAATCTCCTTGTAACCCTGCGCCACCTCATGCGACGCAAGTCCGGTTCCGCAACGCGTACAATACGGCATGATTTTGTGCCCGTCGTAAATCATGCCTTTTTTGTTGAACTCGTTGAGCAACCACCAGACGCTCTCAATGTAGTTGTTGTCAAGGGTAATATACGGGTTGTCGAGATCGATGAGGTAACCCATCTTCCTGCTCATCTCTCTCCACTGCGCCTCGTATTCGAACACGGATTCTCTACAAAGCTTGTTAAATTCCGCAATGCCGAAATCTTCGATGTCTTTCTTGCTTTTCAGTCCGATTTTCTTCTCGACGCTGATTTCAACAGGAAGACCGTGTGTATCCCATCCCGCTTTCCTGAGAATACGATATCCTTTCATACTCTTGTATCTCAGGATGGAATCCTTCAGTGTCCTGGAAATCATGTGATGAATTCCGGGTCTTCCGTTTGCGGTCGGAGGACCTTCAAAAAAAACAAAATCGGGTCTGGAGTCCTTTTCAGCAGATTTTGCCAAATGGTCTTGCTCCGCCCACAGTTCCGACATAACCGATTCAACCAATTCAGACTGATTCACTTCGGATTCTTTTTATCCGGACTGCATCCATTCTGTCTTTGTCTTCCTTAACTCCTTGTACATATAACCACCAATTATCCTAGTCTCTTA
>JAUMXJ010000149.1 GCA_030529205.1 Bacillota bacterium
AATTCAATGAATCAATTTATTTATTTCCGCAACAAAGTCTTTGTGGCTGTCGTACTTGATCGTTCGAAGCGCGCGATGTGCGAAGACGGTGTTTTTCTGCTCCTTGATATATGTTCCGTCGGACAGCATATTCCAGGACTTGGTATCGTCCGCCAGGTAGAGCTTCAAAATGCTGAGAATTCTCTCTTCGATCGCCTTGTCCGAAATCCGGAACATCAGCTCGATGCGTCTGTCGAGATTGCGCGGCATCCAGTCCGCGCTCGAGAGGAATGTTCCGCTGTGCTTGAAACTGAAAATACGACTGTGCTCAAGAAACTCCCCGATGATGCTCTTGACCGTGATATTCTCGCTGAGACCGGCAACACCCGGAACCAGGACGCAGATCCCGCGTACGATGAGCCTGATTTTCACCCCGGCACGGGATGCCCGATAGAGTTTTTCGATGATATCCCGGTCGAGCAGAGAGTTCATTTTCGCCGTGATTCTCCCCTTTGCCCCATGCAACGTCTCTTTTTCAATCAGCTCAGTCAATTTATCTCGGAGATCATGCGGCGCCGCGGTAAGACGCAGAGTCTTCGTGCTCTTCATGAATCCGGAAATCATGTTGAAAAAAGCAGTCGCATCGCTTCCGTAATCCTCTCTCGCCGTCATATACGCCATATCCGTGTACAGCTTGGACGTCTGGTCATTGTAGTTTCCGGTTCCGAGGTGGACATAGCGCTTAATTCCGCCTTTTTCCTTGCGTACAATCATGGTAATTTTGGAGTGCGTCTTGAGCCCGTATACCCCGTAGATGACATGCGCCCCTTTCTTTTCCAAGGCTTTCGCCCATGCGATATTGTTTTCCTCGTCAAAGCGCGCCAACAGCTCGACCAGCACCGTGACCTGCTTTCCGGCCTCCGCCGCTTCTCCGAGCGCCCTTACAATCGGCGAGTTGCCGCTGACGCGATACAGCGTCTGCTTAATCGCCAGGACATCCTTGTCTTTAGCGGCGTCCGAGATGAGCTTCACCACGGGCTCGAAACTCTCATACGGATGATGCAGAAAAATATCATTCTGACTGATGCATTTGAACAGATTTTTTTTCTCCAGACCGATCGGCGTTTTTTGCACCAACTTCGAAGACTTCTTAATCGGCAGTTGAAAAAAGTAAGTATAGTCGAGGCTGTGAGAGAATGTAAAGACCGAACTTTTGTGAACGCCGAAAGATGCCGTGAGCGTGTCCAGCAGCCACGGATGACATCCCGCCTCGATATCGAGTCGCATCACTTCCCCCCATTTGCGGTGTTTGACCGCCTCCTCCACCACATTGAGAAGATCCGCGGAAATATCCTCGGTCAGGCTCAGATCGCCGCTTCTGAGAATGCGAAACTTGGTCTTTGCACGCACCTGATAGTCGCCGAACAGCTCACTGCAGAAGCAGTCGATGATATCCTCGAGCAGGGTATACACGCCCTTTTCGATTTTAATCAATCTGCCGAGCACGGGCGGCGCCTGCACAAGTGCCAGGCGTTGCTCCTCCTCGACCTCCAGCATGGCTGCAATGTAGATATGTTTGCTGCTCAGGAGGGGAAAGGGGCGTGAAAAGTCCACTGCCATCGGCGTCAGCACGGGAAAAATTTCATTTTGAAATTTCTTGCGGAGAATCTCTTTATGCGCAGCCGTGTATGAGCTCCGCCCGACTATGGTGAATTCTCCGGCGAAAGACCGGAGGAGTGTAGCGGAGATTTCTTCCTGTTCGCGGATCAGGGCACGGACTTTTTCGTTGATGTTCTCGAGCAGCTCTGCGGACTCGGGATCGGCTTTCATCTCCTGCATCACCGCATCCACGCGCACCATGTAGAATTCATCCAAATTGTTTGAAAAAATTGCCGAAAACTTCGGTCGTTCCTCAATCGGAACCACGGGGTCGCATGTTTCCGTCAGGACCCTGTGATTGAAATCCAGCCAGCTCAGTTCACGATTTAACAGCATAATTCCTCCACAATCCGCAGTTCATACCCGAAACAATCCAGGAAGGCTTCTTTGACCGGTTCCATTGCAATCATGGAGGACTTAAACTCCTGTCCGGAAATCGTGATGGAGACGCAGTCTTCTTCCACATGAATGTACTCGATGCGAATCTGTTGCAAATTGTCAATGTCGAGCGCCAATCCGACGGCGATCAACGCGGCGATTTTTCTGCTGTGCACGGTATGAACGATTTTATTGACATCGCTCGAAAAAATATTTTCGATTTCAAGCGCGATGTATCCGATTTCGTCGAGCACCGCGCGTTTCACCCCGAAGATATCAAGATGTTTCAGCATGTCGAAACTCGCCTTTTCGTAGCCGCTGCGCCTCAGAGACTTCCCGATTTCGACCATGTGCACGGCCAAGCGAAGTGTAAAAAAATCATCCTCATTCATGTCCAGAGTATGTTCCAGGGCACGAAAAAGGTTTCGCACATGGCTTTCCACATGCCGAATATGTTTGATTTTGCATTTGAATCTTCTGGCGATTTCCGTCGCGGCATCGAAAATATCCTCGTCACGCGCTTCCGATCGCATTTCTCCGCGCTCGACAAAATCGGCCAGCACCCCGTCGCTAAGCGTGATTCGGGGCATCAGAATCGATGACGCATCCGTCGCATTGAGAAAAATACCGCTCAATACCACGATGAAGAGCAACCTTTGCCATCGATCTCCCGCTTTCTTTTCGAGTTCATAGTCCTTAGCCATCACTCTTCGGTGTATCTCGAGAAATTCTTCCGCCGGAATCTCCTCCCTGCCGTCAAAAAACAGATCGGAGAGCTCAGAGGCTGCCGTCCCCAAAAGGAGCAGGTACGAGATATTGCGATTGACAATCTTTTTTTGAGCACGTCTGGTCAAGGTGGAGAGATAGTCACCGACGACTTTCGGATAATCGACAATCATGGAAATCACCTTGTCGATATACGGCACGGCAATCTGGCTTCCCATTTTGACGGTATCGTTGCTGATGAGTCTGCCCTTGCTGTATACGGTGATATCCGTGCTGCCGGAGTGCGTATCCACAATGATTGCGCCTTGACGAAACGCCTCGTAGTTCTTAAGCTTATTTTTCAACGCCTTGTATGTGATAAAATTCTCTACCGGACTCTCGAGTATTTCTATCTCAAACCCCGTCTTCATCCGCATGATTTCGATGACCTGTGACGCGTTTTTTGCATTTCTCAGAGCACCGGTCGCAATGACTTTGTAGTCTTCGACATGATAATCACGCAGTATGCTTTGATACGAAAGAAGAATCGAAATCATCGCAGAGACGGAACCCGAGCTGATATACTCGGATGTATAGACCTCCTTTCCGATGCGGATAGGAGTGGAAATGCAGTCTATGAGTTCCGGTTTTTTTCCGCTGAAGCTCACAATCTTGATTTCAATGGCATTTGCCCCGATGTCGATTGCAGAATATATCATATGCCCACC
>JAUMXJ010000150.1 GCA_030529205.1 Bacillota bacterium
TTGCATACATCGGTGTCGCTGATGATATCACCGTATCGGCGTATCAAAAATTTGTAGATGATTTTAAGGTTTCCTATACCCCGTATGACTTGGTCATGCAACTGAACTATGACTACGAGAATTATTCTCCTCGCTCGGTCTATCTTGTTATACCTAGGTATGAAAATGCGGTCGCGCATTTGACATACGGATTTGACAGAGGCTTCTGTGTCATGACGGTCGATCAAAATGAAAACAATCTTCACCCGATTACAATACTGTACGGAGAGAAGGAAACGGAAATTCAGATCCCTGTCGATTACAAGGTGGGGGAATTTAAGATTGAACAGGAGGGGGTTGTTGATTTTACCGAATATCTCAATCTTAAGTACAATCCTTCCGTTCAAATCAGGGAAGAAATCGAGGAGTTCTTCTCCATGGTGCGCACCAGAGGGTAATTTGCCGGTTCACACCGTTCTGTCATGATGTATAATGTGCCTGATGAATAGGAGGCAAATTGAGAACAGAAATTGCATTCGGTCAAAAAAAATGGGCTGTTGTGGGAGCGAACAACAATCCTGAAAAATTTGGATACAAGGTATATAAGATGTTGAAAGAGGCGGGGTTCATCGTGTACCCCGTCAATCCGGAATATGGAGAAGTGCTGGGGGATACCTGTTACCCGAATCTTCGGGCATTGCCGGAAAAAGTGGATATGGTGAGTATTGTCGTGCGTCCGGAGCTTGCCGCAAACTATGTTGCGGATTACGATGCGGTGTTTTGGTTTCAGCCGAATACCTTTACCGAGGAAACGTTGGCTCTTGTCAAGGGCGCTTATATCGCCGACAGATGTGTCCTGGTCGAGCACAGGCAGGCGGAAGTCAGAATCGCGAAATATATGCAGTCGATTGTGAAATGGCTGCGGGAGCGGGTGGAGTCCGCAGGAGCGAAGGGATTGGTTTTGGGTCTGTCCGGCGGGGTGGATTCGGCGGTTGTCGGAGCGCTCGTGCGCAAGGCGTTTCCTGAGAACTCCAAAGGTTTGATATTGCCGTGCTACAGCAGTCCGCAGGATGTGGAGCACGGAAAACGGGTTGCGGAAGCGCTGGGGCTCTCATACGATGTGTTGAATTTGACGCAAGCGCATCAGACGATTATGGAGGGGTTTCATTTTGCAAAATCGGAGGATGCGGACGCCGAAAATCACGCAAAATCACTACGGGCAAGCGACTCCAATCTGAGAGCGAGGCTGCGCATGTCCGCCATTTACGCATTCGCAAACTATCACGGATACCTCACTGTGGGGACGGATAATGCCGCTGAACTGCATATCGGGTATTTCACGAAGTACGGAGACGGAGGAGTGGATTTGCTCCCCATTGCGGAACTTTTGAAATGTGAAGTCTTCATGATGGCGAGAATGCTGGGCATACCGAAGGAAGTGGTATACAAGGCCCCTTCCGCCGGGCTTTGGGAAGGACAGACGGATGAAGGCGAAATCGGAGTGCGTTATGACGAGATTGACTGCATTCTGATGGGAGAGAGGGTTGACGAATCGTCAAAAGAGATTGTCGCACGAATGCACCGAAACAGTGAACACAAGAGGCAGACGCCTCCCTATCCGAAATTAAAGTAATGTATTTTAATCAAACATTTTTCGTAAATTTACGAAAAATGTTTTTTATTGCCTTTGGATGGATTATAATTGAGTGAAGAAAAATGAAGGAGGATACGATGGGGCTTTTTGGATTCGGTAAGAAGAAGGAATGGGATTTGCAAAAGTCGGATGCAAACAAGGCAAGACTCAGGGAATTGTTCAACGGAGCGGTACAGGACGGAGACTCGTGGAAAATCGTCTATGGATACGGTTTGAACATCAAAAACTCAAACTATATTGTGATGAGAAAGACGACGTATGAGTACACCAGTTTGATTATAGGTTATAGAGAGTCCGATATGCGTATTGCGTTGGTTCAGACCACTCCGGAGCTCGAGGGTTGCAGCGATGCGGAGGTTTTCAGCAAGGACGGCATTAAGAAAGCAAAGATTTCGACCGGAATGTATACCATCTATCATCAAGGCGGGTTGATGGCCGGTTACACGCAATTTGCGACGCTTGCGGAGAATGACGAAAAGTTCCTCGCATATGTATATCAACCGGAGGAGTTTGAAGACTTTGACAGGTTCTTCAAGTCCTTTGCCGGCAAATAAATTCTTCATACATGTCGTGTGGTTGACGGCAAAGAAAAACAGGAAGTAAAATCGGAGGAAAAATGGGTAGAATAGGCAATATTATTCAAAGAAAAGGCAAACAGGACGCCAAAAAAGCGAAGGAATTTACAAAATTGGCACGCTGTCTTATGGTGGCGGCACGTGAGGGCGGTCCCGATCCGGCTTATAACGGTGCACTGATGAGTGCAATCGAAAAAGCAAAAGCGATTAATATGCCGAATGACAATATTGACAGAGCCATCAAGAAAGGTGCCGGAGAAAATGACGGTGCGGTATTTACCGAGATGATGTACGAGGGTTACGGACCGGGAGGAGTTGCCATCATTGTGGAATGTTTGACGGATAACACCAACCGTACGGCTGCGGATGTGAGATCGTATTTTTCAAAGTATGGCGGCAACCTCGGAACCAACGGCTGCGTTACGTTTATGTTTGAACACAAGGGTGTACTCGCGATAGAAACCGAAGAAGGTACCGACACGGAAGCGATCGAGAACGATATCCTCGAATCGGGAGCAAGTGATTTTTCCG
The DNA here is from genome assembly GCA_030529205.1 of Bacillota bacterium. Classification (GTDB taxonomy): domain Bacteria; phylum Bacillota; class Clostridia; order Peptostreptococcales; family Acidaminobacteraceae; genus JAUMXJ01. The sequence continues at coordinate 2,740 of JAUMXJ010000150.1, forward strand.
AGGAAGAGGGGTATATCGAAATCCTGACGGAAGTGGAAGATTTTGCACAGGTGCGCGATTTTCTTTCCGGAAAAGGTTATAAATTCTCCATGGCCGAACTCCGATACTTGCCTTCCAATATGGTGAAATTGACCAAGGAAGACGATATTAAAAACATGAACAAAATGATCGATATGTTTGAAGATCATGATGACATTCAAGCCATCTATCATAATTTTGAAGGGTAACGGGTGAGGAGCTTGGTATTTTTTGCTTTCATTAAGACTTTGCTCGTGTTTTTGTACCTTTTGATCATCCTGCTTCTGACTTTGCCCTATCTTTTGATTGTGCATTTTTCAAAGAAAAGATGGATTTTGGCAGACCGGTATGTCAGAGGATTGGTCAAAAGTGCCGTTTTTTTGGCGGGAATACGGTATGAAATCAGGGGGGAGCCGCTTCATCAAGCACCCACTTTATACGTGGGGAATCATGTCAGCAATATCGATGTTGCTGTTGCAATTGCGGTTCTTCCTACCCCCAAAGCGTTTATAGCGAAGATAGAAATGAAAAAAATCCCGATTTTGATGTGGTGGATGCATCAAATCGGTTGCGTGTTTCTCGATCGCAATAATCTTCGACAACAGGTTAAGACGCTCAAAACCGCGCAGGAAAACATGGCAAAAGGCTTGAGTTATCTTGTTTTTCC
>JAUMXJ010000151.1 GCA_030529205.1 Bacillota bacterium
ATAAAATACTGCTTCCCGTTACGCCGGAGTCTGTCCACATTGGTGGTAAGGGTCAGAATAAAAAGCTGACCCTTATTAGTGACGAAGAGATCAACATACTGAAAAAAGAGGGACTGAAAGAAATCAAATTCGAAGCACTTCTTCCAAACGCAGAATATCCGTTTGCGAAATACAAGGACGGATTCAAAAATGCGAAGTACTTTCTTGACGAGATTGAAAAACTGCGAAAGAGCGGTAGCCCATTCCAGTTCAAGATTGTGCGAATGCATCCAAGTGGAGAGCTGCTATTTAACACGAATCTCAAGATGGCGATCGAGGATATTTCAGTTCAGGAAAGCGCGAGGAACGGACTCGATGTGATTCTGAAAGTAGAGCTGAAAGAGTACAGGGATTACGGAACAAAAGTGGCAACGATTATCGAACCAAAGAAAACTGAAAAACCTTCGAGTAAAACTACCGTGATCAAAACGAAGGCGATACGCCCGGACAGCCCAAGGAGTCCTGCGCCGCGTGTGGGGCAAGTCAAAACGCACACGGTCGCCGCAGGGGATTCACTGTGGGCAATCGCTAAGAAATTCTATGGGGATGGTTCGAAATATCAGGCGATTGTAGATGCCAACAAAGACCAGATTGTAAGTGCGAGCCTCATTCATCCAAATCAGGTGCTCGTGATTCCACCCATTTAGGAGCTGCTATGGATGTAACAATTGAACTTACAATTCAAAGAGACAAAGCACTGCAGTTTCCCGTGGTGGCAGAAGGCATAACTCTCACGACAGACCGAAAAGGAAGTCCGGGACAACTTAAATTCAAAGTCATACGGGATTCCGCGCTCGACATTCAGCATGGAGATCCCGTACGGCTCAAAGTGAACGGGAAAAACATATTCTTTGGAATCGTGTTTACGATGAAAACGGACAAGAATCAACTGGTGGAGATTACCGCATATGATCAACTTCGGTATTTGAAGAACAAGGACACAATCGTTTACGAAAACAAAACGGCAAGTGAGCTTCTGGGGATGATCGCTTCCGATTTTAGGTTAAACACCGGAGTGGTTGAAGACACGGGGTTCAAAATCAAAAGTCGGGTGGAGGATAACAAATCCTTGTTCGACATGATCCAGTACGCGCTCGATGCAACGCTTAAGAGCAAAGGAAAGCTATATGTACTTTACGATGACTTTGGAAAACTGACGCTCAAAAGCCTCAAATCCATGCGGACGGGAGTGGTCATTGACGAAGAGAGCGGAGAAAATTTCAGCTATACCAGTACAATCGACCGACAAACATACAACAAGATCAAACTGGTTCAGGAGAACAAAGACACTGGAAAGCGTGAGGTTTATATCGCGCAGCACGGCGAGAATATGAATCGGTGGGGTGTGCTACAGCTATACGACACCCTTAAAGATGGGGAAAACGGAAAGCAAAAAGCAGATTCACTGCTTAAGCTACATAACAGCCCGGTTCGCGATCTCTCGATTCAAAACGCGATTGGAAATCTTTCTGTAAGAGCCGGATCACTCGTTATCGTAATGCTAAGTCTTGGAGACACAAAGATTGGAAATATGATGCTTGTGGAAAAGTGTAGGCATGATTTTAGAGGGAATGAACATTTCATGTCCCTTACACTTCGAGGAGGTGAATTCCTTGCTGGATAGCAAAGACCTACTGAACATCATAAAAAAAGTATCCTCGGATGCGGAGGAAGCGAATAAGCCCTGCACCTTTTTGTTTGGTGAGGTAACATCCGTGAGCCCGATTCGCATTTCGGTCGACCAGAAACTGCATCTCGGAAAAAAACAACTCGTTATCCCGGAGCATTTGACTGACCACACCGTTGCCGTCACGCTAAACTGGAAAACCGAGGAGGAGCAGGATCACTCGCATAGGATTACGAGTCCAAAGTCTCTCACAGTAATGGGCGGACTCAAAGTCGGAGAGAGGGTGATTCTTATTCGGCAGCGTGGCGGTCAGCAGTATCTGGTGGTTGGAAGGACGGTGGAGGAATGATTCCAAAGATTGCGCGAGATGGTATCGAGCTGATCGAGGAACGCATACCATCAAGGACATATAGGCTGTCCGATGAACCGAAGAGTGGGAGTGGATATGTGGATGGAATTGAGGCTGTGATTCAGGCGATTTACAAGATTCTGAATACGGAGCGTTACAAATACACCATCTACTCTTGGAACTATGGAATTGAACTGCTTGACCTGTTCGGTGAGCCTATGAGCTATGTCATTTCGGAGATTGAAACTCGGATCAGAGAAGCTCTACTAGTGGACGAAAGAATTACGGACATCCGCGACTTTGAGTGTGGGATCGAGGGCAAACGAATTCTGAGTGTAAGATTCAAGGTTCATACCATCTATGGGCAAGCGGAGGTTGAAAAGGTGGTGAAAATTTAATGTTTCAAATAGCGACATTCGAAGAGATACTCGATCGATTACTCTCTCGCGTGCCGGACACGATGGATAAACGGGAGGGCTCGGTGATCTATGACGCGGTCGCTCCAGTGGCGGCTGAGCTCGCGCAGGCGTACATTCAAATGGATGCGCTGCTTGATGCCGGGTTTGCGGATACGGCGGTCGGGAAAAATCTCGACCGCAGAGCCTCGGAGAGAGGAATCCTGCGAAGACGAGCAACTGCAGCCGTGAGAAAGGCGGCGCTGACCGGAGCGATCGTTCCGGTCGGGGTGAGGTTTTCAGGGGACGATCTCAATTTTGAAGTATCCGAAAAGATCAGCGAAGGAGAGTATAAACTGACCTGCGAGACGCCCGGAGATGAGGGAAATCGCTATAAGGGCGTGCTGTACCCAATCGACTATATCGAGGGGTTCTCTTCCGCTGTGATGACTGACATTCTCATTCCGGGAGAGGACGAAGAGGGCGATGACGCCTTCCGAAAACGATATTTTGATTCGTTCCAGTCACAAGCCTTCGGCGGCAACGTCGCGGACTACAAAGCACGGGTCGACAGCCTACCGGGTGTCGGTGGGGTGAAGGTCTATCCGGCAAAAAACGGAGCGGGAACAGTCGGTCTGGTGATCGTCAATTCTGATTATGATGTGCCGTCGACATCACTGATCGAACAGGTACAAAATGAGGTCGATCCTCCGGAAAGCGCGGGGAAGGGCACAGGAATTGCACCGATCGGGCATGTGGTGACGGTGTCGGGCGTAACCGCAGCACCGGTCAACATCGCGTCTACAATCACATACGCGAGCGGGTGGAGCTTCAGCGAAGCAAAAGCATTGATCGAAAGCGCGATCGATGGGTATTTCAAAGAGCTTGCGGAAGCGTGGGCGGACGAACCG
>JAUMXJ010000152.1 GCA_030529205.1 Bacillota bacterium
TTTAAAATCGACCAGAGAATTGAAATTGAATGTAATCAACCAGACGGGATTGAAATATTCATGGAAATGCATATCCCAGTTCGGTCCCATCTCCTCCTTCTTCGCAAGGTAAAAATCGAGCAGATCGCGGATGGTCAAATCCGGATCATTTTCGAATCGCGCGGCAAACTCTTCGGAAAGCGGTTTTAAAAAGATAAACTCCGCTTCGGAAAAAAACCGTGTGGGAAATGCAAGAAGCGCCCCGTTCACATTGCGCTCCGCCAATACGAGGTTCATAAAGTATTTGTCGGGGTCGAATTTCGCCTCGTCTTCGATGTACTTCATCAAGTCCACAAATTTGGATTCCTGTAGGTACGACATCTTCGTATGGTACGGCAGGAGGACAATATCCCCATAATTCTCGCTCATCAGCATCACGGGATAGGCCTCCGTATACGCCGTGTCGTCCTCGTAGTTGTCAAAGATGATTTTGACATGAGGATGCTCGTCCACAAACATTTTTGCCATTTGCACAATCCCGGAATAGTTGGGATATTTCTGCTCTAAAAAATATCCGGTAATCGTGATTTCATCCGTAATCTCGCTCCCCGCCTTCATAATCACGATCTGGTTGATCTTGGCGCCTCCAAATGCCTCCGCTCCCACATCGTCGGAGAGAGGAGCTTCCGCGATAATGTGATTCATCTCCTCCATGCACGCCCGATAAGCGGCATCCGTCTTCCTGCTGTCCGTACATCCCGAAAAGACAAACAGAGAAGCTGAAAGAAGCAGGATGAATACAGACAGGCGATGACGAAGACGGCCGCTTTTTTTCACTCCCCGCGATGCACTTCCACACCATGCATTCATTTTTCCTCCTTCGGAACAGCAACGGCATTCCCCGTATCGACATCAAAATAAATCTGCTTGCGCTCATCCGGGCGAACGCGGACGATATCTCCCGGACAAAGCGAGAGATCCGGATTGGCGCGCGCCACAATGCTCCTCGTTTCACTTTTAAAGTTCTCGTCCTCGATTTTCAGATAGAGTATAATCTCCTGTCCGAGGAGCTCCACGATTTCCACCACGCATCGGATTTCGTCCGCAGCCTGTTCGGATGCCGTATTGAATTTCTGTACGGATGCTGTATCGGACGCCGTTTCTGATGACTGTTCGGATGCCTGTTCGCCGACTCCCACGACGTGAATCGCCTCCGGTCGAATGCCGACATCGTAGAGTTTCCCGTCGATTTCGCGTCTGAGAAAATTCATCTGCGGAGTTCCGATAAAACCCGCCACAAATCGATTCACCGGGCGATTATAGATTTCTTTCGGCGTTCCCACCTGCTGAATGACCCCATCCTTCATCACGACAATTCTGTCCGCGAGTGTCATCGCTTCGGTCTGGTCATGCGTGACGAAAATAAAGGTGTTTTGCAGTCTGCTGTGCAAAAGCGAGAGCTCTGCACGCATTTCCACACGCAAAAGGGCATCCAGATTTGCCAGCGGCTCGTCCATCAAAAACACATTCGGATTGCGTACAATCGCCCTTCCCATCGCAACTCTCTGGCGCTCTCCGCCCGAGAGCTGCTTCGGCTTACGATCGAGCAGATGTGAGATGGAGAGGATTTTCGAGGCGGTCCGAACCTTTTCTTCGATTTCACTTTTCGGCGTCTTCCGCGCTCTGAGGCCGAAGGCGATGTTTTCATAGACCGTGAGATGAGGAAACAGCGCATAGCTTTGAAAAACCATGGAAATGTTGCGATCTTTCGGCGGAAGGTTCAAGACGGACTCTCCTCCGATCAGAATATCTCCCTCCGTAGGCTCCTCAAGACCGGCAATCATTCGGAGTACCGTGGTCTTTCCGCAGCCTGAGGGTCCGACAAAGACGATGAACTCCTTGTCCGCAATCTCCAGATTGAAATCCTTCACCACCGCCACATCGCCGGCAAAAACCTTTTTTATATGCTTCAGAGTGATGCTTGCCATACCTTCTCCTTTCGGCTATCCGAGGTCATCCGTCTTTCTGATCGGATTTCCACAGTCTTCGTCCTCCATTTTTTGTTTTTAATTTTGCTGATATCGTTTGATTGCCGTTTTCACGATTTCTTTCCTCCCGACATGGCGATACCGCCGGCGAGATACTCCTGACTGAGGATGAATACCGCAAAAGCGGGTACCATAAACAGCACCGCCGCCGCAAAAATCAGTCCGGGACTTCCCATTATCATTCTGGAGAGGTACACGGACAGCGGTTCATCGAATACATCTCGGATAAAGACAACCGCCTGATCCACGATGTTCCAGCATTCCACAAAAGTCAACGCCGCCAGTGCCGAAATGGACGGCTTCATAAACGGCAGAATGACCTTCACAAAAATGCGCCCCTCCGTCGCTCCTTCCACACGCGCCGCCTCGATGAGAGAACGGTCGAATCCGGAGAGCTGCTGTCTGAGGAGAAAGGTTCCGAACGGAGCGAAGACGGCAGGCAGAATGATTGCCCACCATGTATTGTTGTAGCCGAGAGATTCCGCCGTGATATAGTGCGGCACCATTAAGAGCTGAATGGGCATGAGCATCACGATGATATAAACGAAGTAAAGCACCTCTTTGTACTTCCACCGAATCATCTCGAAGGCATATGCGGCAAGTGGTGAAATCAAGAGTTGACCGATCAGAATCGGAAGCGTAATCAGGACAGAATTCCAGAACATGCGGAGAAACATCTTATCCTCGTGAATGGTCAGCCGATAGGCCTCCACCGTCATCCGACTCGGAATCAGGGTCGGCTCGACATAGTGTTTCCCGTTGACGGTTCTGTCGGCATTCTCGGGGATGACATACTCCACGTACCTCGCAGCCGCCTCATCCGCTTTCATAAACGAATTGCTGATCATGAAGACGACCGGAAAGACGACGACTACCGCAGCGACAGTCAGAAGAAAAAGTCGAAACCCTTTATGTTTTTTTGCCATATGCCCTCCTACAAATCCTGTGCAATCCTGCGCTGTCCGATATAAAGCGACATCACCACGACGGCGACCGCAATGGAAATAATGGTGGATGCGGCGGAGAGTTTTTGCAAATTCGCACCGGAGAACAGATTGTTCATATAGTGCTGAATCATGTATACGGAAGCATGCGGATACTCCCCGAACAACAAATAGATTTCCCTGAATATTTTAAAAGAATTGATAATCGCCATCAGTAGCGTCATAAATGCGGTCGGCACAATGTACGTCAATGTGATTCTGCGCATGGTATACCAGCGGGAACAACCCTCGACACGAGCGGTCTCATAATACTCCTCCGGAAT
>JAUMXJ010000153.1 GCA_030529205.1 Bacillota bacterium
AAGTCGGTTTCGGTCATCGTATCCAATGTCAAGGACAATTCGATTCTCGCCATGGCGACGTATCCGAATTTCGACCTCGACGATCCGTACGCGTTCGGGGAGGATATGGATGAGAAAAAATGGAACTCTCTCACGGATCAGGAGAAGACCGACTATTACTACGGCAATCGCTGGCGCAATATCGTGATATCGAATATATATGAGCCGGGATCCGTAATGAAGAGTCTGATTACCGCCATTGCTTTGGAGGAAGGACTCATCAATGAAAACACCGAGTTCACATGTCACGGCGTCAGGAAAGTGGCGGATCAGGAGTTGAAATGTATCAGTTATCCGGACGGACACGGTACCCAGACGGTGCAGGATGCGTTCATCAATTCGTGCAATGTCACCTACATGCAGATCAGTGAACTGATCGGCAGGGAGAGACTGTATAAATACCTGCGCAAACTGCATATGTTTGAAGCCACCGGAATCGATTTGCCGAATGAAGCATCTCCGTTTCATGTCCGGGCGAAGGATGTGGGGCCTGTAGAGCTCGCGACTTTGGGCTACGGTCATGCAATCAATATCAATATGATGAATATGGTTGCGGCCGTCTCTTCTCTTGTAAACGGCGGGTACTATATTCCTCCGTACATTGCAACGGACGCATCGAAACACCCCCTGCGCGAAGGTGCATTACAGCCGGAAAGAGTGTTTTCTCAGCAGACGAGCGATACCATGAAAAAACTTATGGAATCGCAAACATCTCATTCTCTGATTTACAATAAGGCGGTTAGAATCGGAGGAAAGTCCGGTACGACGGTTAAGATAGTCGACGGCGAATACGATGACGATACCATCATCTCTTCCTATATCGCATTTGCACCGATGGACAATCCGACTTACTGCGTATACGCCGTGATTGACGAACCCGATATTGAGGAGCATGGGCTTCTTACCGCACACAAACTTGTAAAGAGAGTATTTGCAGATATATTCAGATTATATTCCATTGATACGGAAGTGACCGGCCGTCAGGAAATCCTGATTCCGGATTTTGTGGGAAGTACGCTTCCGGTTGCTGAAGAGCTGGCGAAGTGGAACAGCCTGGAAGTCTCTACGAACCCTGCGGTTATCGACGAAGAAGACAGGGAGAGTTACATGGTCATCGATCAATATCCCGCTGCCGGAACGCTCACAAAAGAAGGCAGTGTAATCATACTGAACGTAGAAAAGAAAAGTAAAAACAAGAAAGGAACGGAATAGGATGAGGACGGTGTTGCTGGCGGTGTTTCCGCTTGTAGTGGGTATATTATTGGCACCGATGTTTGTGCAGATGCTGCACAGATTGAAATTCGGACAGGAAATCAGGAAAGAGGGACCGCAAAGTCATCTGAAAAAGCAAGGCACGCCGACTATGGGCGGCATTCTGTTTATTGTTCTTCTGCTCGCGTATGCATTGTCATTTCGGATTTTTTCGTTTTCCGCCGCCTATATTCTCGCATCCGTCCTGTTGTTTTCCGCAATCGGATTGGCGGATGACTTACTGAAAATCAGGAGAAAGAACAGTGACGGGCTCAGTTCGAAGCAGAAATTGGCGCTTCAGGTGGCGGTTTCCGTCGTACTCGGGATTGCCGCGACAAACTTCGGCACACTTGTCGTCTTTCCCTTTTTTCGCGTTGTCAATGCGGGAATTTTTTATGTTCCGCTTCTTGTTTTTATGTATGTTTCGCTGACCAATGCGGTCAATCTCACAGACGGATTGGACGGATTGGCAACCACCGTGACGAGCGTGGTTGTTCTGTTGCTCGCGGTGATTGCTTACTTCAGCGGCTCGATTGATGTCTTTGAGATGTGTGTCATTATGCTGGCTTCCATGCTCGCTTTCCTCGTCTTCAACTGGCATCCTGCGAAAATGATTATGGGAGACACCGGTTCCTTTGCACTCGGCGGGTTTGTCGCCGCCGCATCCGTTGCCTTGGGTGTGCCCCTGCTCATTCCCATTTTCGGGCTGCTCTATGTGTGTGAGGCGCTGTCGGTGATGATTCAGGTGGCGTACTATAAGAGAACGAAAAAGAGAATATTCAAAATGTCGCCGATTCATCATCATTATGAACTTTCGGGGTATTCGGAAGTTCGAATTGTACTGATGTTTTCCGGATTTACGGCGTTATGCTGTGTCGTAGGTTATTTTGCCTGGTATATGGCGGTCAACTGAGCAAAGGGATGAAAGTAAAAACGGGTAATCGATGAAACAGGAGAAATGAGATGAAGAGAGATTTTAGATCATGGTTGAAAGATAAACATGTCGCCGTCGTCGGTCTAGGCGTGTCGGGAGAAGGGGTGCTCAATACACTGCAAAATCTGGGTGTGAAAGCGTATGTCTTCGACAAAAGAATTCCCGATTCGCTGTCATACGGAGAATATGTCCCGACGGATGGGGAAGGGTTCAATCGTGAATTGCAAATCGATCTTGCGGTAATCAGTCCCGGTATCCCGCTCAGCTCGGAGCAGGCGCAGTACTTCATCAAGCGGGGCATTCCTCTGATGGGGGAAATAGAGTTTGCGTATTGTTTGACGGATCGTGAATTCATATGTATCACGGGGACCAACGGAAAGACGACGACGACATCGCTTTGCGGGGAGATTTTCAAAAGGCACACGGATGCCAAAGTTGTCGGAAATATCGGAATCGCCGCGGCACCTTGTACGCTGGAACCCTACGATTTGTTTGTCGCGGAGATTTCCTCGTTTCAAATCGAGACATTGAACAATTTTCGCGCAAAAATTTGTGCGGTTCTGAACATTACTCCGGATCATCTCGACAGACACGGAAGTTTCGAAGTATACACCGCGTTGAAATTGGACATGCTGAGACGAGGAGAGCTGAAGGTTGTCAATGCGGATTGTCCCGTGCTTGCCGCGCATGTGATCGAACATGCATCCGACGGCGAGTACCCTGATTTGTATCTCTTCTCCGCGCAAAAAAGAGTGGAGAAAGGGGCGTTCGTGGAAGACGGAAAAATTTATGTCTCGGGTTTGCATCAGGGCGGGAATGTCTCGGAAATCGAGGTTTCGCAACAGGAGTGGATCTGTGATTTGTCCGATATCCGTCTGATGGGAGCGCACAATGTGGAAAATGTCCTGGCTGCGGTCCTGATTGCGCGTTTATACGGTGTAGCGCAGAAAGTGATTCGGGAATCGATTATTCATTTCAGGGCTGTGGAACACAGAATCGAATTTGTGCGAACATTGGATGATGTCCGATTTTATAA
>JAUMXJ010000154.1 GCA_030529205.1 Bacillota bacterium
ACTTGCAGGATAGACCGTCAGATAAAAGATTTTGATCGTCATCAACAATGTGAGAAAGACTTTGACGACAAGCGGCATGTTCGATGTCATGTCGCTGATGGAGGCGGTGCTGAATACCACAAAAAGAAAGAGATAAAAGAGAAACCCTTTTATCCCTGTCGCAATTCTCCCGTTCACCGCAAAAAACAGGCTGATGACCGTGACAATGACGAGTTCGCTCCAACCTTCATGCGGACGAATCATGCTGAGACTGAGCATCAAAAGCACAATCAACTTCGTTCCGGGATTCGGATTGAATTTACGATACAATTCCCGCCCTCTCGAAATGTTTTTTGAGCATTGCCTTTCCCAGGAAGCCGCCTATGATTCCTCCGACAAACGCGCTGACATAAATGATCGACATATGCGGCCATGTAATCAGGCGATCCAAAGCGTCCGCATACTCCAATCCCATCATGCGGATGGTCATCTCCATGTACATCTCCTTCACGACAAGTATCTGCACCAGGGAGCCGCACGCCCAACAGGAAAAGAAGCCGTTTGCCAGGATGTTCATACGAACGGACTTGTACTTTCCCAAGTAGAGGCAGAGTTCCGCCAATCCTATAAAAATCAACGCATTGACCAAAACAACAAAGCTGTGTCCCATGACGAACATCAGCACGGGTGCCAACATCCCGAAAATAAAGAACGCCGTCGGCTTCGGTACTTTCGCCATAAAGAGCATCACGACCGGACCGAGCAGAATTCCGATGGTTGCAGGCCACGCGAGGAACAAGATCGGAATCAGTCCCATCATTCCGATTGAAAACATCAAAACAAAGTAGATAACCCCAAATACACCGATGGTGACAAAGTCTTTGACTTTCATAAATCCTCCTCTCTTCAGTTAAAACAAAAACAATATATTCCTATTGATAATGATTGTCAATATCATCAAGAATATATTGTAACGTTTTTGTGTATTTATAATGCGTTTCCCCTATAATGCGTAAAATATCCCCTGCATCTTCCGTATTTTTTATGATGCACGAGCGCACACTTGAGATTCTTTTGCAGTGTCGTCAACTCCGGATACAGATGCGGATCGTCCATTTTTCGAGAAAAAACCCGCTCCTCGATCTGCAGGTAATCGGAATTCTCTCCGATAATCCGGTACCGGGACTGAAAATCCAGGATATTGCTTTTCGATCCGCCTAAGAGCTCTTTCAAGCGAGGATTGAGAAGCCAGGAGTCGCAAAGAAAAATCACTTTGTCGGAACTTTTCCCTTCCGGCAGATAAGAGGTGAAAAACGTAATCGCCTTTTGATACGATTCAAGGCAGAGTGCATCGTGGAAGGGCTCTCCTTTTCTGATGTGGACATTCAGGTACAAGGTTCGGTCATCGGTTGCAATCTCGGGAAAATGTGCGGACAACGCTTCCCGGTACGGCTCAAACTGCAGCCTGCCGAGTTTGATGACCTTGAAATCCAGAATTTTTTCAATCCAACTCCAATGTATCTTCGCGATGCCTCTTTTTCCGGTCTCCGCTTCGTATTCATCCGCCCAAATCTCAAGATCCGCCATATTGTCCGCATAAATATCTTCGGATAGCCCGGCATTTGCATAGTACGCACGTGTCACCTCCGCGGCTTTTTTCTTAAAATACAGATACATGCTCTCCTCGTCCGTTTTCGCCATTTCGCAAGGAGCGCTGCACAGCGTACAGCGATTGACATGTACCGGAGTCGGGGCAAGAGAGAGTCTGAGTGCGACGGATTTGAGCGGAAACAGTTGATGATAGGCGTTGATGACGATCTCCTCCTTCGCTTCGTCCGCCGCATGAACCGCAATACCCGAATCAGTCCCGTCCGTTTCAAGGGACTCCGACCTTCCTTCCTCCATTACGAACGCGTGGATGACTCTCTGCATTTCGAGAGGGAACCCGGGACTTCCCGGATAAAGCTCTCCGGACACGAATTTGCCGCTGCTCTTCTCGATCTCTTCGATCATGTACGCCTTCAGCGCATCCAGGGACACCACCGCAATTTTATCCAATATCATACCGCGCATCGCCTCGGAAGCCGCCGTGTAGCCCTTAATCGGCTCTTCGATCTCCGAGCCGATGGAATACAGGATGTCGACATACGAATGCCCGCCGTCCGTGAACATGCGGTAGTGATATTGGGGAGAGAGGAAGTCACCGAATTTCTCCAATTCCTCATCGATTTTTTTCTCTATGACTTTCGGCGCGGGTCGATCGGAATACCCGAGAAATCTCTTGATGTCTTTGCGGTTGCTCTTTACCCGTTCGATGATCATCCCTTTCAGCATCCTGCTCTCCGCTCCGCTATGCAATCGTCTTCCTCATACAGGTGTCAATCCCCACCGCGGCGATCAGAACCATGCCCTTGGCGAGCATTTGATAAAACTCCGGAATCCCGAGAAGAAGCATGCCGTTCGACAGGACGCCGATAATGAGCAGACCCAGAACAGCGCGTTCGAGCCGTCATTCCCCGCCCGTAATACTGATTCCGCCGAGCACGACGGCGGTAACCACATCCAGCTCAAATCCGGTGGCGGTATTCGGGAGTCCGCTGTTCAGCCTGGAGAGCATCACCACACCGGCGAGTCCGCCCAAAAAACCGGAAAAGATGTAGACAAAGTACTTCACTTTCTTTACATCGACTCCGGACAGATAGGAGACCTTTTCGCTGCTCCCCACTCCGTAGATGTACTGCCCGAGCGGGGTATGGTACAGGATAAAATATCCGAGTGCGAACATGAACAGCATAATGACAACCGGAATCGGCATAAATCCCACATAACCCTGTCCGATGACGCGAAATTCTTCCGGAAATCCGTAGACGCCGAGACCGCCCGTGATAATATAGGTGATTCCTCTGTACATCGTGATGGTGCCGAGCGTTGCAATCAAAGGGGGAATCGATATCCTATTAATCAAAAACCCGTTGATCGCACCGAGAACCACTCCCGCGAGCAAAGTGATCAGGACGGCAAGCGGCACGGAAACCCCTGCAACAAGAAGTTTTGCAAGTATAATCCCCGTCAGCGCCACGGTCGAACCGATCGACAAATCGATGCCGCCGGAGATGATAATCATCGTCATTCCCACCGTGCAGATTCCGATCATGGAGATCTGTCTGAGAACATTGGTGAGGTTTTGAACCGTCAAAAAACTGTTTGTCGACACCGAAAAGATTATCATCAGCAGCATCAGAAACAAAAAAGTTCCGTACTTG
>JAUMXJ010000155.1 GCA_030529205.1 Bacillota bacterium
CTTCGATATGTTCGACAAGGAATCTAGGCATTGTCTCGATATTGACGACATCGATGATTTTTTGAACAATCAATCCCTTTTGCACTTTGTCCTGGTTCACGAAGCTGATCGGCAAAGTGACCCTGATCTTTTGACCTGCTTTGAGGTGTTGGAAATCGACATGCAGCACATCTCTTCTGACCGGATGTCTCTGAATTTCCTTAACAATTGCCATTTCCTTCTTTCCGTCGATTTCCACTTCTAGTCTGGCACCTACGGAATGAGCTGCAAGGAATCTGTTCAATTCAAGCGTATTGACATAAAGCCCGGTGCTTTCGAATTCCTTTCCGTAGAGTACAACCGGAGTGAAACCATCTCTTCTGAGCTTAGAAGCGGATTCTTTACCGAACTTTTCACGCTTCACGGCCTTGAGTACTTTTTCTTCCATATTTGTCCTCCATATTTTATTTTTGTGACATCAAACAGATGTTTCATGTCACATATACCAATCATAGATACTATAACAAAAGCGGGAATTCGTCAAGATGCACTTTAATAATCGAATCCCTCACCGAGAACTTCATGCACATAACTCATAATAATAAATGCTTTCGGATCGACCGCGCGTACATGCTGACGAAGACGGATGTATTCTCTCGGAGACAGCACAGTCACGATGACCTGCTTTCCCTGACCGGTGTAGGCACCGGTTGCGGTAAGCAATGTCACTCCCCTTCCGATATCATTGTGAATATAGCCGGAAATTTCATTGATTTTTTCAGAAATCACCTGCGCGTGTACCTTGGTTTCAAAGCCGGCGATGACTTTGTCGATCAAAGTTCCGTTCAGCAGGATTCCGAGGAATGCGTACATTCCGATCTCAAAGTTGAATGTGATCGCCGCGGCAACGGTCACAAGGGCATCGGATAAGAACAGAGCTTTCCCGATTTCAAGATTGGTATATTTATTGATGATCTTCGCCACGATATCCGTCCCACCCGTAGAGGCATTCTGATAAAAGACAATCGCCATACCGATGGCGGGCGTCAATGTTCCGAACAGCAGACTGAGCATGATGTCGTCCGTCACCGGTGCCGAAATCGGAAAAAAAGATTCCATCACGCCGATCATGCCGGACAGAGCAAAACTCGCGTATATCGTATATCCGCCGAACTCTTTCCCGATAAATATAAACGCCATAATAAACAAAATAAAGTTGAATGCGAGCATCAAAAGCCCCATGTTCAATTCAGGAAAATAAGCCTTGATGACAAGACCGAGTCCCGTAACCCCTCCTGAAGCCAAATTCATCGGGATAATAAAGATATGAAGTCCGACCGACATAATCAGCAAGCCAAAATTGATCAATAAAAATCTCTTGATGTTCTTTCCGTTCAAATAATTCAAATGTACCTCCCCTATCTGCATTATGATTTTGAATACAAAACCGATAAACAGCCGAATAAAAGTATAACATTCTAAGGTTGTGGTTCAAATACAAAAATATGAACGTTCGAAAAATTCGTCTCCTCAACCTTTCTGTGAACGGAACACGTCTCTGCTTTCAAGTATTTTGTCGATGGAATACTCTCATGGAACATTGCCCTTACATCGACGTCCATTCGCTCCTGCAAACGCCGCCTAAAATTCGGCAACACCTGCTCTTTTGCTTGATAATCCCACCATGCTGTGAGATAATCTGCACATGGAAATCTTACTTTTTTCTCTTTCGTGCATTATGCCCTTTTTTATATATCTCTCGCTCGGCTATGCATCGAAAGCCGTCCTGCACATCAAAGAAGAGAGCTTTGCGGACCTCAACAAGTTGGCGTTTTATACCATGCTCTCGGCAAATCTTTTTCTGAATATCTATGATACGCAACTTTCCGAAATCCGCTTCCTGCCCGCTTTGGAATTTTGTATCTCCGCGATTATCGTCATCGTCACACTTTTTTGGACGATGTATGCACGCAGAAAGCTCCCTCCTACGGATAAAAGTGTTCTGATTCAGGGAATTTTCAGAACCAATTTCATTCTCTTCGGGATTCCGCTCACTGAACGCATCCTCGGTCATCCGTCTTCGGGGCTTGCCGGAATCCTCACCGCAGTCATCATTCCGTCCTTCAATATTCTCGCCGTCATCGTGCTTGCGATTTATTCGGGGAAGAAAGCATCCGTCTTTGATGTCTTGAAAAACATCGCCAAAAACCCGCTGTTGATTGCCGCATTTGTCGCCATCATGCTGAACACATTCCAACTTAAAATTTCCGATTTTTCACTGCAAATCATTCGCGCTCTCGGCTCTGCAGCTATTCCTGTAGCACTGATGGCGCTGGGCGGAAGATTTGATTTTTCAAAATACGAGGGAGGAAGGAAAGTCTTAATCGAAGCCCTGATTTATCGATTGATTTTGATTCCGGCCGTTGTTTCCTCCGTCTCCGTTTTTTTCGGATTTCGAGGGGAAGCCCTCGCACTGATTCTCGTTCTCTTTGCAAGTCCCACCTCCGTCACGTCGTATACGATGGCGCATCAAATGGGGGCGAATGAAAAACTTGCCGCCAAGCTGCTGGTGTACGGGACAACGCTGTCGTCCGTCACACTCTTCGTGTTCATCTCCGTGTACAAGATGTTGGGCTTCTTTTAAAAATAACGCGGCAAAAGTAATTGAGCACAAGATGATGAAATGATAGAATAACAAAAGCGAATATCAAAGGAGTATCAAATGAAATTAGGAATCGTAGGATTGCCGAATGTCGGAAAATCGACACTTTTTAACGCCATCACAAAAGCGGGAGCGGAAAGTGCCAACTATCCCTTTTGTACCATCGAACCGAATGTGGGAGTTGTAAAGGTCCCGGATGAACGGCTTTCGGTCTTGGAAAACATGTTCTCTTCAAAGCGTGTCGTCTATCCCGTCATAGAGTTTTGCGACATCGCCGGTCTTGTGAAAGGAGCAAGCACCGGTGAAGGACTCGGGAACCGATTCCTTAGTCACATCAGAGAAGTCGCGGCGATTGTCCATGTCGTACGCTGTTTTGAAGACGAAAACATCACCCATGTCAGCGGTGAGATCAATCCGCTCAGCGATATCGAAACCATCAATCTCGAGCTTATTTTTGCCGATCAGGAAGTAATTCAGAGGCGCATGTCCAAGGAAGCGAAGTTTGACAAGGAGGAGCTTGCATTCCTGAAAAAAGTAAACGAGCACCTGGACAGCGGCA
>JAUMXJ010000156.1 GCA_030529205.1 Bacillota bacterium
GGAGGTCATTCCGATTATCAATTTGAAGCGGAGATTTTCCCTCACCGAGAATGTCAAATCTCATAGGATTATCATTGCAAATAACGGAATCGGCTTTTTGGTTGATGATGCCTCCAAGTCGATGTCAAAAGATGAAAAAAGCATTCTCGCTCCTCCGGAACTCGGGGTGGGGGACAGCAGCAGCTATATCTCCTCAATCGTCATTCATGAAGAGAGATTGGTTCTTGTAATCGATTTGAATTCTGTCGTGGCGGCTGATGAGATCAAACGTATGATTCAATAAGGAGAATGTCTTGAAAATTGTTCGCATTGAAGACCTCAAAGTAGGTACGATTGTTTCAAAGGATATGTTCAATGAAAGCGGAAACCTCATGCTTTCGAGCGGTACGGTCATCGACCAGAATCATATCAATTATTTTTTGTCGCACGGTATAGAAAATATGCTCGTCGACGAGGAACCTGAGGCAAATGAGGCGATTTCTCCTGCACATGGAGCATATGAAAATCTGAGGGTGCTGTATCGCAGCGCCCTGGACGAGGCGAAAAAGATGCATTCCACGGTTTTTCAGGGAAATCAGATCGATTTGGATGCCATTTGTGATATTGTTTCGACCGGGGTAGAGGTCACCAAGACGGAGGAGAATGTTCTGCGCATTTTGCGCTCGGTGTCTCAGGGTGAGGATTACCTTTTTTCTCATCCCGTCAATGTTTCGATTCTGGCGTCCAAGATGGCGATTTGGTTGGGCTATGATCCTCTGCTTGCGGCGTTGGCAGGTATTTTTCACGATATCGGAAAAGCCAAAGTCAAGAGTCAGCTCTTTTACAAGACCACACCTCTGGAGGCGGGAGAACTCGATCAAATTAAAGAACATGCGATGTTCGGCTACGATGTGTTGAAAAAAGCATTTTCAGGCATTATGGACGGCACGGTTCGTCATAAGCACATCACGCCGCAATATGCGAAAGAAATCCTCAGAACGACGATTGAGCATCATGAAAGAGAAACCGGAACCGGATATCCGTTCGGCCTCAACTCGGAAAATATTTCGTTCTATTCGAAAATCATCAGTGTTGCCGATGTCTTTGACGCCATTACCTCCGATCGGCACTATCGCGAGGGGGCATCTCCGTATGTCGCATTTCGCATTATGCAGGAAGAGGCGTTCCGAGGTTTGAATGCACAGATTACACAGGTTTTCCTCGATAAAATCGCCCGTTACTTCGTAGGCAATAAAGTGCGTCTTTCAGATGGGCGGCATGGTGAAGTGGTCTACCTGAACAAGAACGATCCGAATCATCCGCTGGTGAAATGCGGGCAGGAGTTTGTGGATTTGTCGACGAATTACAGCATCACCATCGATGAGGTCTTGGAATAGAACAGGATTGAACAGAAAACACAAAGCTTCCCGTGCGGGGAGCTTTTTTCGACCGATTTCGGTCAAGCTCGAATGATTTTGAGAATCGAACAGGAGGGCGATATGAAGTATCAAAGAAAAGGTGAAATTTTATCAGGATACATTGTCAGCAATTATAACAGTATGGACGGGACCTATATATGTCCGCGGCTGCTCGAAGAGGCGGAAAAACGGGGTATGAGATTGGAGACGGTGGGTGTATTTGATGTTATTGTCACGCCCGACGCCGTGTACAATCGCGGAAAAAAACTTGAAAAGAGGGATTTTGTCATTCATCGTTTCAAGACGGGAGAAATCAGACGCGCGCTTGCGGGTTTGGGCAGCGTCTCGTACAATCATTCCACGAATTTGGAACAATTCAACAACAAGTATCGGCAGTTGTTGCATATTAAGTCGGATGCATGTCGTCTGCCTGTTTCCTGCATAAGCCGCTTGGAGAGAGACCATGGGGAGATTGTCGCTCTGGTCGGCAGCCCGTTTGTGGCGAAGGGGCTTGAAAGTTCCGAGGGAAAAGAGGTTTTTCTGATTCGGGGAGAAGGGGATTATCTGGAGCTGAAATCAAAATTTCTTCCGGAAAAAGAGTGGCTGTTTCAGGAGTATATCCGCTCCAGTCACGGAAGAGACGTTCGCATATACAGTATCCGAGGGGAGGCGGTTGCTGCAATGGAGCGCTTTTCCGAACATGATTTTCGTGCCAATTTTGTCTTGAACGGAACGGCTAAAAAACTTGAAATCACTCCGCCGTTCCGCCAAATCGCCCGTGATATCTACATGTCTACCGGGCTGGATTTTGTGGGAATCGATCTGCTTTACGGAGAGAGCGGTTATGTTTTTTGCGAAATCAACATTACGCCGGGAATGCTGGGAATCGAATCCGTGACGGGCGTCAATATCTCCGAAAAAATTTTAGACATGATTGAAGGAGATTTTTATTAAAATCGATTCTGATTTGCATTAGAATTTGAATAGAAACCCTCATCTTTCGACATATTGATTTATAATGTCTGTAAGCAATCTGTCTAAATCAATCAGTTGAGGTAACTATGAAGAGAAAAGGAATATTATTATTGGCATCAATCTGTATGTTTGCACTCATTTTTTCATCCTGTAACGGGATGTCAACGGTCACAACGGAGGTTTCCGAGCAAAAACAAGGAGAATTTCATGCATCAAGTACAAAGGAGGAAGTACCTGTGAAAGAAAATCAAAGAGTGATCTACCTTGCCGGAGGTTGTTTTTGGGGAGTGGAAGGATATTTGAAAAAACTCCATGGCGTATTTGAGACCACAGCGGGATACGCAAACGGAATTTCGGATCAGACGGACTATCACCGTCTGCACGAAACGGATCATGCGGAAGCGGTCAAAGTGGAATACGATATGTCAAAAATATCTTTGGAAGAAATTCTCCTTCACTATTTCCGTATCATCGATCCGAAGTCGGTGAATCAACAGGGCAATGACATCGGAAGACAATATAGAACAGGAATTTACTATGAAAACGAGTCCGATGCGGCAATTGTCGAGAAAATAATGGAGTTTGAGCGTCAGAAACACGGCGAACTCGCAGTGGAGACCGGAAAATTGAACAATTTTGTCCTTGCAGAAGAGTATCATCAGGATTACCTGGATAAAAATCCCGGAGGATATTGTCATATCAATCTCGCTATGGCGGACGAACCGCTGTTTGATGCGCATGTCGTCCTTCCTACTCAGGAGGAGCTCAAAAAAA
>JAUMXJ010000157.1 GCA_030529205.1 Bacillota bacterium
CGTTCAATCACCGCTCGCTCTTTTGCCCATAACGGATAAGACGGATAGAATAGGATAGAATAAAATAAAAGGCTGCCGAAGTTGAAAGATCAACAAATCTTTTGCTCCGACAGCCTTTTTGTATTTTGATTATTTCAGAGGCTCAAACCCCTTTTCTTTCAATCTTTGATTGGTGCCCTGCACTCCCTTCTTGTGAACAAGGCCGTGCATAATGATGCAATCACGCTCATCTTTGACATAGAGCTCGCTTTTTTGCGCATATTTCAGCGCCTTGTTCAAATCGTTCAGAGAAAGCCGCATGGCGAAGGCGAAGAGAATGAGCTTATCCCTCGAAGGAATCCTCTCTCCGTTTAAAATTTGATACACATAAGAAGGGCTCAAGCCCGAAGCTCTGAACATTTCATTGATCCCCTCTCCCGTCTTGAACACCAATTCTTTTAGAAACACGGACAGCTTTGTTCTCTTGATCTTTTCGGCGTTCTTGTCCATAAAATCGGTATAGGACTCTCTGACCATCAGATCGGATTCGAGGATCTGCGTCGTATTCTGATAGAGCGTTTTGGATATGACTTTGAGTTCACTGCCGACTTGCAACTGCGGCATGCGCCCCGCTTCCAAATTGATGACGCCGGGCATCTCCTCGCTCTGCTTGCCGTTGAACTTAAAGCAGGCGTGACCGTATTGCTTGAGATTGTCGTTCACGGCGGATCCGACCGCCGTAATGGGATAGTCGATCCCGTCGATCTGAAGAATATCCCCTTTTGCGATCTCCCGGATCAACGTCGCATGCTCGATATAATAGCAATACTTCTCCAAGGTATCGGGAATGTCTTTCGCAAATGTAATAAAAGTCTGTTCTATGCTGAAATCGACGGCATTGTCTCCCATGCCGAGTATATTGGTACAATAGATCGTCATACACACCTTCCGTTTTTTATCGTCATCCTCTTCCATACAGTATCATTTTACAACTTCTCTTTATGATTTGCAAGTCCTTTTCGGCATATCGCGCAGGAAGTTCTATTTTTTCGGTTGATATTCATCGGAGGACTTAAACGGCTCTTTCGTGATGTCCAATCCCAGTTTGACGGCAACCTCTTTGTTGAACGACTGCTTGAGATCATGCGGAAGCTGTGCGCGTATTTCAGAGACCTGCATCTTATCCTCCAGAACCTTGTGCGCCATAATCGCGCACTGTTTTCCCATATCGTAGTAGCTCGCGCTCTTGGTGATCAGACTGCCGGTATCGAGAAGATTTTCCTCCGCACAGACCACGATTTTTTTCGCTTCCGACGCCTTGTTCGCGACCAGTTCACTTGAAGATGAGACCAGGTTGTCCGTGATCATGTAGATCGCATCGCTGCCGGATAACAATACGTCCATCGCCGCGCTGATCTCGCTGATGGCGCTCACACCGACCACTTCAACTTCCAAGCCCAGTTCCGGAGCGATCTTTTTGACCTGATTGATCTGAATCTCGGAATTTACCTCGGAAGTCGAGTAGAGAATTCCGATCTTGGAGATCTTCGGATCGATCTGTTTGAAAAGTTCAAGCTGCTCCCTGATCGGTGCCGCATCGCTCACTCCCGTGATATTTGCACCCGGCTTTTCGAAGCTCTCGATCAATCCCGCTTCGATCGGATCGGTGACCGCGCTGAAAATCACAGGAATCTTTCCGCCGACCGCCTGTTTGGTCGCTTGAGCGGAAGGTGTTGCAATGGCGTAAATCAAATCCGTCTTCTCATCGACAAAGCTGTTTGCAATGGCTACGGCATTCGGAAATTGTCCTTGCGCGTTCTTGTCCAAAAACTCGACATTCGAATCGAGTCCCAATTCCTTTAACCCGTCGATAAACCCTCTTTTCGCCTCATCCAATGCGATATGCTCCGCAATCTGAATGATGCCGATTTTGTATTTGACTTTCGGTTCGGCATTTTGCGCACCCTGTTTTGATTCTCCCGCACCCGGCGCACAGGCGCTCAGCATCATGGCTAACATCAGCAGAAGCGACAACATCGCGACGCCCTTGCGCATTTTTGTAACTGTATTTCCTTTCATATTTCCCCCTTTTTCCATCAAAAAAGCTCTCGTCAACATCCGCAAGTTTATCTGCGAATGAGGACGAAAGCTTCAACGTCTTCCGCGGTACCACCTCAATTACGATCATTCTCCAAGAGAGAACACCGTCACTCATCGGAGTCCATCAACCCCTTCCCCTGTAACGTGAGGACACGGATTTGCCTACTGTTAATTCAACAAATCAGCTCGGGAGTGTATATCTCATGGGTTTTGTCAAGCGATTTGCACCGACCATCGCCTCTCTTTCTGACATCCGCCATCCTTCTCTCCGTCAACGCCAAATATTAAATTATGGTAAAATTATACTTGGAGTCTTCTTTTTTGTCAAGTTCTTTTCTCCAAAAATAATTACATTAGTGTAATATTTATTGCTTCCTCGCTCGAAATATCCTCTTCCAGAAGATGGTTGTTGAATTTTTCGTATGCGGACAGATCGAAATACCCGGTTCCGGTCAGACCGAATACGATGTTTTTGGCCTCTCCCGTCTCCTTGCACTTCATCGCCTCGTCCATCGCCACCTTGATGGCATGAGCGCTTTCCGGTGCAGGCAGAATTCCTTCCGCCCTGGCAAATACCGTCGCCGCCTCAAAAATACTCTTTTGACCGACCGCTCTTGCACTCATATATCCGTCGGCATAGATCTGAGACAGCACATAGCTCATCCCGTGATATCTCAGCCCTCCCGCATGAGTGGCAGCGGGGATGAAGGAAGAACCCAAGGTGTACATCTTCGCCATCGGAGAAACCTTCCCGGTATCGCAGTAATCATAAGCGAACACGCCTCTTGTAAGACTCGGACAGAAAAGAGGCTCGACGGCAATGATTTCGTATGTTTCCCTTCCGTGAATCATGTCATCGACAAAGGGAGCGATCAATCCTCCCAGATTGGATCCTCCGCCTGCACATCCGATGATGATGTCGGGCTTGATCTCGTACTTGTCCAGCGCTTTCTTGGTCTCCAGGCCGATGACGGACTGATGGATCATCACCTGATTCAACACGCTTCCCAATGCATAGCGATATCCTTCGGTGTTCTTCGCGGT
>JAUMXJ010000158.1 GCA_030529205.1 Bacillota bacterium
GTACATGAGCAAGACGGAGGATATGCTGACGAACATCTTCAACGACATCGAGTTCAAAGAAGCGGAGATGCCGATCTATTTCAATTACGGCGGCGTGGATATGCCGATTAAAGAGAGAATGGCGAAACAGGTCAGCCATAAGATCGACGTGCACAACTCCCTGGTTCAGATCGAAAGCAATTCGGATCTGCTCATCGAGATCGGTGCGAATCAGGTGCTCGAAAACCTGGTCAAAAAGATCAACAGGAAGAAAGAGGTCATGAAGATACAGACCGTGGAAGATTTCGAGAAAGTGAGGCTCGCCCTTGGAAAATAAAATTGCGCTCATCACCGGAGCAAACCGCGGAATCGGAAAAGCGATCGCGGATCGATTCGAAGCGAACGGATATCGCGTCATCGTCCTTTCGAGAACGCCCTCCGAAAATCAAAATCACCTGCACTACCCATGCGACCTGTCGGATGTGAACTCGATTTCAGAGGTTGTAGGTCGTATTTTGAAAGAGTTTAAAAAGATCGATGTACTCGTGAACAATGCGGGAATCACCAAGGACAATCTGGTTCTTTCCATGTCCTATGAGGACTTTCTCGAAGTCATGCAGGTCAATCTCAACTCCGCCTTTTATCTCACCAAATTGATCTCGAGGGCGATGTTGAAGCAAAGAAGCGGCAAGATCATCAACATCTCTTCGGTGGTCGGCCTTCACGGCAATGCGGGACAGGCGAATTACAGCGCATCGAAGGCGGGACTCATCGGATTGACAAAATCCATGGCGAAGGAATTTGCGAGCCGAAACATTCAAGTCAATGCGATCTGTCCGGGCTTTATCGAGACGGATATGACCGCAAAATTACCTGAGGAATACAAAGAGCAGTTAAAAGAACAGATCCCTCTCAAACGCTTCGGAGAAGCTGCCGACATCGCAAATGCGGCTTTCTTCCTGGCATCGGAGGAAGCGAATTATATTACCGGCCAAGTGCTTTGTGTATGCGGAGGAATGAGTATCTAACAGGAGGCTTTATGAAAAGAGTTGTAATCACCGGAATCGGTGTGGTATGTCCTTTGGGAGACGAGAAAGAACAAATTGTACAGGCGATGAAAGAGAAGAAGTGCGCGATCAAAGAGATCAAAAGCTTTGATCATACTCCGCATCTGGTCAAGCTCGCCGCGGAAGTCGACGAGTTCAATTCGGACGAATACATCGACAAAAAAGCGGCGAAAAGGATGGATCGCTGTGCGCAAATGGCGATCGTTGCGGCGAAAAAAGCCTTGAAAGACAGCGGCTTGGATGCACAGACGGATTTATTTTTAAACAATACCAGAGTCGGCGTCAGCCTGGCGACGGGAATCGGCGGATTGTCCACCATCGAGACCGAGCATTACAGAGGTATCAAGCGCGGTTTTGATAAAGTGAGTCCGTTTTTCATCCCGATGGCGATCGCCAACATGCCTTCCGCCCTCGTCGCGATCGAATTGGGCGTTCACGGAAGCAATCAATGCGTGGTGACGGCGTGTGCGAGCTCCACCAATGCGATCGGCGAAAGCTTTCGTAAAATCAAAGACGGATATATGGACATCATGTTCACCGGCGGTTGCGAGGCTTCCATCACGGAGTTCGGAATCGGAGGATTTACTTCCATGACGGCATTGACCACTTCACAGGATCCCGATCGCGCATCCGTTCCGTTTGACAAGGAGAGAAGCGGCTTTGTTATGGGAGAAGGCGCGGGCGTGCTCGTTCTCGAGGAGAGGGAAAGTGCACTCAAAAGAGGAGCGAACATCTATGCGGAAATCATCGGCTACGGAGAGAGCTGCGATGCCTTCCATATCAGCGCTCCGAACGAAGACGGATTTTTTGCACAATTGGCGATGAAAAACGCGTTGGAAGAAGCGAATATCACGCCGGATCAAGTCGATTATATCAACGCGCACGGGACATCCACCCCGTTGAACGACAAGATCGAGTCCAAGGCGATCTGCAATATCTTCGGAAATTGTCCGGTCTCCTCCACCAAGTCTCAAATCGGTCACCTTTTGGGCGCATCGGGCGCGGTGGATTCCATCCTGTCCATCTACGCGATGAACGAAGGCTTCTACCCTGTCACCATCAATCATAAAGTGCACGACGAAGAGATCAAAGCCAATGTCATCACCGAATTGAAAGATGCCGACATCAACTGTTTTGTGAAATCCTCTTTGGGATTCGGCGGTCACAACGCGATTTTGATCTTCAAAAAACACATATAAAGCACAGCTTTGAAACAATCACCGAAAGGAGAATAGAATGAGTCAGCTTGATTTCCCGAGCATTCACGAAGTCATTCCTCATAAATACCCATTTTTACTCATCGACAAGATTCTGGAGGTCGAGCCGATGAAGAGATGTGTGGGACAAAAAAACGTCAGCTACAATGACTCCTTTTTTCAGGGGCATTATCCAGACTACCCCGTCATGCCGGGCGTATTGATTATAGAGGCGTTGGCTCAACTGGGCGCGTACCTTGTTCTGTCTCACGAAAATCATCGAGGAAGCATTCCTCTGTTTAGAGGAATTGAAAAGGCAAAATTTAAACGGCAGGTCGTCCCCGGAGATGTGTTGGAACTGCAAATCGAGTTGATCGAGAGAAAAGGAAACTTCGGGTTTGCAAAGGCTCAAGCCCTTGTGGACAACTCCGTTTGCTGCTATTGCGAATTGTCTTTTTTTATTAAATAATTTATATAAATTTTAAAGTTTTAAAAAAGGTCTTTTCATGTCGGCGCAACTATGGTAATATTGATGTATCTATTTATTTATATTGTAGAATCATACATGATAATTCTAGGAGGACCTCATGTTGGAACAACTTTTTATTGATATCTATGACAAGTTCAAATTGAATTTCTACAAGAACATCTTCAAAGCGTTCGCCAAAAAGGACGATACTTTGACGGTTACGGAATCTTTTTGTCTGGAAGTCATATATTCCCTTAAAAATCCGACGATTTCGGAACTTTCAAAATATTTGGGCATTTCCCAGCCGAATACGACTTACAAAGTAAATGAGCTCATTCGCAAGGGCTATGTGGTAAAAAAACAGGATGAAAACGACAAAAGACGAGTTAAACTCTATCCGACCG
>JAUMXJ010000159.1 GCA_030529205.1 Bacillota bacterium
CTCGATGGTATCCCAATCGACATCGGTGATGCTGATCTTTGCAATATCAACAATATCGGCGATGGGTTCGATTTTTTCGATGCTGGCATTGTTCATCGCCAAGCGGAAACCGCTGTATTTCAGTTCTCGTAGCCTGGCTTCCAACTGTTCCGTGATTACCACATCGGATGTGAGTTCAATCACAATCGAATTGGACTCGAAAATCCCGTCGATATCGGTCAAAAGTACACTTTCGTCAAAATTGACGAACGCCAATCTTCCTTCCACCAGATTGGTCAAACCGCTTTCGTATAGCGATGTCAATACCGCCGCCGTAGCCTTACCCGCCTCACTTTCCGGCTGATCGAATGTGCTGGAATACTTGTCCCCGCGGAACAGCAATTCATAACCGTAGACATTCATATCTCGCCGAAAAATAGGTTGTCTTGCTATAAACATATATCGCCTCTCTTCTGTCTCCACATAGTCAACTTTTACACTTCTCCGATATTCGTACTACTTTATCCGGGTGATTCGCGTCACGATGCCCTCGGTCACATTTCCCTGATTATCACGCAGCTCCAGACTCTGAATCACATCATGGTCCATTGTCACATTCAGACGATCTTCCGCCGCAATCAAAATTCTCAACTCATTACGATAGACACTGATTTCCTCAATTTTGATGCCGGGAATCTCGAAACTCAGGAGACTGACCACCTTGCTGTTGAGATCTTCATTAAACACCAGGGTGATGAGCCTGGTATTTTTGTTGTAACTGACATCATCTTTTCCCTCGAACTGCAACAGTTTCGGTCCGATTTTGTCGACGACGACAATCGGCGAGGTCGTCTTAAAGCTGTCCCCGTAGTTGTTCTTGCTGTTGCCTCTCACGGTCTTTACCGTAATCGAATGCGAGGTCACGGAATCGAGCTTGAATTTGAATTTGGTCAGTCCCGTGAAGGTCTCCACATTCTCATAGCTTCCCGTCAATCTCTTTCCGCCTGATTCGAACACGATGTCGTTTGCATCGAATTCCACCACTTCATCCTTCACTTCGAATTCAATCATGTCCGCATCGACCAGGTACGCCTTTTCAATCGTCATAGAGCTGCTTACATCCAAGCTGAGGCTGTTGATAAATCCGTCCACCTTGTTGCCTGCAAGGTCCGCCACTCTCGCAATCGAGAGTTTCTTGGATCCTCCCGCCTCGAAATCCGTTCCTCCGTAACGCTGTCCGGGATATCGAATTTCTACGACATCGCCGTTTCCCGTCAGAATGATGTCCAACTTATCCTGATGCAATTTATCGAAGACGAGGTTTCCGTACATGTAGTTTGCAGAATTCAGAACGGACTCTATCCCGTCCGTCTTCATCGCCTCGTCGAATTTGATGACGATCAGCTGTTCCTTTCCGCCTGCATAATAGAGCCGCGCATTCCACTTGCTCGGACTCGGAGGCGTGACGTCTCCAACGGTGAACTCATAGTAGGTCGCTCCGTCATTGCCCGAGAGATCGAGCACCTCCTGAAGCTCAATCCTATAGTCTCCGAGCAGGTCTTTGGAGGTATTGATGATAATCGTATAATTGGAAGAATCGTAGTTGACGGAAGAGATCAACTTGGACACATCTTCCTCTCTTCCGATCAGCTTGTAGTTTGACTTCGACAAAAGCTTGCTGCCGGTTTTTTTCAAAGGTTCATTGAACGGAATGCGAATCTGATTCTGCTTTTCTACGACAACACCTTCCGATACCGGAATCTCCTTGTCCGCCGGAACGTCTATCTCAATTTTAGCCTCTTGATTGCTCACTCCGCTGTAATCGTTGAGTGCATTTCTCTTGATGACGAATGTCGCCTTTCCGACCGGGAGGTAGTGATTTTTGAAACTGAGCTTCAAAATATTCCCTCTCAACTCGACATTCGAATCCGCCTTCGCATTGCCCACCCAGAAGCCGTCGATTTTTCTGCTCGAAAGCGCCATATTCTTGTTCAATTTAACCACCAGCTCCACAGGGCTGACTTTCAGTACCTTTTCGATAAAGAAATCCGACGCGTCGGGCTTCATATCGACCGAATACTTCTTCTGCTCCGAAATCAATGCGTATCCGGAATAGTCCCTGATGCTCCTCTGCGGGAAGACGGAGAGTGTTCCGACGGTGCTCGTGTTCAATTCGATGATTGCCACGGTATCGTCTTCGGTCAAGAAAACCCGTTTGACGGACAATTGCCTGTCGAAGATAAAGTCATTGCTCTTTGAAAGCTCTCCGTCCTTTCCGCTGATCGGTTCGCTGAACACCACCTTGATCGCCTTGGTTCCGAGCGAAACCATCTCGACAATCTCAGGTGCTTTTCCGTCTTTAACGGTGTGTACGCCGAAATCCCCGATCAGCAGATTTCCGTCATGCGCGGTCTTGACCCCTAGCTCCGAAATCGTAATTCTCGTGTTCTCCTTCAGGATATTCTTGAAGACCACACTGACTTTATCCGCATTTTCATCATAGACGACGGAGTCTATTTCCAATACTTCATCATCCGCGTTGAGGAATTGATAGCTGCTCGGATCTTCCGCCGTCTTTCTGTCCAATTTATCGGAAACCTTGAGCTCGATCATTTTGAGTGACGGCGTTTCCGTTCCTACAATTTCCGCGTCTTTCGCCTTCAATTTTCCGAGCTTGACGCCGAGCGAAACCTTATCTCCCTTGGCAGGCTGATTGACGACCGCCCACATGGCGTCAAACGCTTCTCCTCTCTTCATTTTTGAAGCGTCGACCGCATAGATGCGCACCCCTACTTTTTTCAGGTCGGAAACGGCATTTTCCCATGTGTCGAATCGGTTGAGAACCTTGAGCATCAAAGTCGCCCAAGCCTGCACCGTGATGCTGTCGTTCGGACCGAAACGACCGTCCGGATATCCCGCAAACCACTCGCGTTTTTGTGCATAATTGACGAACGGCGCATACCATTCTTTTTCATCAATATCGCTGAATGTGGACTTGCGTGTATATTTTGAAGCCTCTTCCTTCTCCCCGTACAATTCAGCCAAGAGAACACAGGCTTCAGCTCTGCTGAGCGTTTTATCAACCATTAAATCGCCCTTATATCCTTC
>JAUMXJ010000160.1 GCA_030529205.1 Bacillota bacterium
GACCGTTTCCCTTCCTCTCTCCTCTTGGAAGCCGCTCATATCAACACCATGTACGCATTGATTCTGTACCGCATCCGCACCTCATCCGCAGAGGAACTGCGAAATATTCGCGGAATGGACGAAGGTCTTGAAAACAGAATCATCCGTGCGGCGCTCCGAGCACGAAGCTTTGAAGAACTCATCGCCCTGTGCGACACCAAGCGATTTTCCACCGCGAGAATCAAGAGAACGCTGATCGCCATACTGCTGCAAATCTGTCCAATGCGAGAGCCTTCTTCCAAAGGAGAAGGCGGATACATTCGCGTGCTGGCGTTCGATAATGAGGGAAAAAAAATTCTCTCGCGAATCCGGGACGAGGGCAAGACCGAAATCATTACGAAGGAATCCAAGACTTCATGCGAAAACCCTTTTTTCAAACTCGACAAAAGAGCCGCCGCCGTCTATGCCACGATAAAAGGAGAACAGAATCTCGAACATTCTGTCCTCCCTTACTACAATCAAGGATTACAAGTGTAATTTCAGTCTTGTCTCACGACTTACTTATGTGTATTCAAAAGCGCCTGAATCGAATACGGGAATTTCTCCGCGGCGAGTTCCTTCACCGCCTCCGCGAACTGTCTGATTTCATACTGTGCATGTTCATCCGTCCTCTGCGCGATATAGTGTGCGACTCCTTGAAGACTTGCTGTCCAATACCATCTTACATAGAGCCCGTACGCACTCGGTAGAAACAGACGCGCCTGCTCCGTTGCAATCCCGGCTTCTTCGGTTGCCCACTCGTAGTTCTTCATGCCCGCTTCAATTTGCTCCATGAGACGACGTGTCGCTTCCGCACCCAGTTTGACATCGATGCATTCCCCGCTTCCCTGCTTGGTATTGAGAGGTTTTCCTCTCCACTCCGCATCACGGGGGATATAAAATTCCACCTCTTCGGTCACATATCTTCTGCTGGACTCGTTCCACGCATTCATCGGATCCTGATGTGCCGAACCGATGATGTACTTCCACCACTGTCTGGCAACCATAAGCGGTGCGTATATTTCGAACTGCAGGCTTGCATGCCTGAACGGGCTTGTGTGATCGTGTTTTGCGAGATAGTTGATCAATTTTTTATCATCTTCGCCCAGCTCGGACTTCGCCTTATTGAAACTGACTCTGGCGGAATTTACAACGGTTAAGTCGCTTCCCAAAACATCCACCAATCTTACATACCCTTTTTCAGCTATTTTTTTCATAAGAACTCCCTTTTTCACATATGACTTTTACATCATGATGATTCCACATGGTCCATTCGATTATATCATAAAAGACAAAAGAGGATGTTGCAATCGGGTTAACCGGTCGCAACACCCTGTATGACATGGTGGGGAAACCTTATTTCGCCCGCCTTAGACGATATGTGCGTTTATACGGTAAACTTGCTGATGTCCTCTTCAAGAGAATTTGCCATCTCGGACAGACGATCCGTCGAATCGGAAAGACTTTCGATGCTGACAAGCTGTTCGTCCGCGCTCATGGATGTCTGCTGTGCAAGTGCGGCGGTTTCCTGAGAAATTCCCGCAAGAGCTTCGAACACCGAGATAACCTCCACTTTCGCGTTCTGAATGGTATCAAATGACTTCGCGGCATCCTCCAATAAGAGATCCACCATATCCATTGAGTTTTCGATATCCTGATATTTTTCCGTGATCAGTTTCACGCTGTTTTGCTGTTCCGTCACAAGTTTTAAAGCCGCATTCATCTTGTTAAATGCAAAGGTCGCACTTTGTACCAGCTGATCGACGACTTTGTGTATGCTCTCGGCGGATTTGGACGACTGTTCGGCAAGCTTTCTTACTTCGTCCGCGACAACGGAAAAACCGCGTCCCGCGTCCCCCGCCCTGGACGCTTCGATTGAAGCATTGAGTGCGAGGAGATTGGTCTGCTCTGCAATCGAACGGATGATCTCATTCGCCGAAATAATCTCTTTCGATAAATCCGATGTCGTCTTGACGATCTCGTAAATTTCCATAATGGCGCGATAAGACTCATCGGATGAATTCAGCAGATGTTTCATAACATCCTTTCCCTCGTCGATGGATGCCTTCGTCTCATGTGCGGATGACCCTACATTTGCCGCAATCCCTGCATTGTGCTGGATGGCATCACCCAGGACAATCATCTTGGCAAGACCGCTTTCGGTAGAATGCGCCTGATTTTGTGCAACCTCAGCCAGATCCGCTACCAGTCTTGTAATGTTCTCCGTCCCGTTTTTTCCGTCAGTTGTCGCTTCTCTGAGCTGATCGGACGTATTCGCGACATCTTTGGAAGTCTGCAAAATACGTGCAATGGTGCCCTTGAGCTGTGCGGAAAAATCGTTCAGTGTTCCCGCCAAAGTCATAAACTCCGTTTTCTGTAAGAGTTCAATTTCGCTCAGGCTGATTCTGCCCCTACCGTCCGTTGCAAAAGATCGGATGATCTTATTGATTGGAAGAAGAACCATGCGCTTATTCATCCAATAGACAATTCCCGACAACAAGACGATCGCGGAAATCGAAATGACGAGGATAATCATGGACAGACTGCCCAAACCCTTGTCGAGTTCGGACTGCGGAATAATGCTTACAACGGAGAAACCCGTTCCGTCTATCGGTGCCACGCCGATGTACTTGGTTTGTCCCTTAAATTGATAAGGAGTCAGCTGCGGATTTTTCGCTCCGAGCAGAGAAGCGACATTCGCATCCTGAAACTCCTCTACAACAGCCGAATCTTCTCTCTGATCCGCCACCAATTGATTGTGGGAATCGATCAAACGCACAATTCCCTTATCACCGATTGAAATATCCGAAACTTGCTTGATAATGGTCTCAATACTGATATCGGAAGCGACAACACCCTCCAACACGCCGTCTTTATATACAGGTGCGGAAACCGTCACTACCAGACCTCCCAGAAATGCATCGACATACGGATCGCTGACGACCACACCGCTTTTCGCCTCCGTCGCTTTATACCACGGTCTTTGACGCGGATCGTAGCCTTCCGGAATACTCCTGTCCGGTGTACGGAACAAAGCGCCGTCATTTCTTCCGTAGTAGTAT
>JAUMXJ010000161.1 GCA_030529205.1 Bacillota bacterium
GCCTCGCCCCGTCTCTATGAACTTCGTACACATTCTTCTTATTGATGCGAAGATAATTGGTGGAATGCACCCCGGAGGCCAAATCCTTTCCGACCGCCTCGACCACAATCCACTGTTCCCCGATCAGATTCTTCGCATAGACGCTCACCAGCACTTCGGCGACAGGTTGATTCGAGGCATTTTTGTACACATAGGTATAGGGGGTCAACCTCGTCTTGCCGAGATCATCCAGAATTTCATCATAATGATCCACACACCAGTCGAAGAGCATGGAAGAGGTACCGCCATGCGCGCTCATGAGCGCGGCCAGACCGAACTCCATCCCGCCGACGGACGCATAGTATGCGGTGAGTCTGTTTTCGAGAAATTGGACTTCTTTGATGTCCGCACTTTGAATCATCAGGACAGTCGTCGTCGCAATCGAGACCACCGTAAAAATAACCAATGCCCATATCAGAGCAGAACCCTTCTCGGATTTTATTCTTTTCAATATCGCACGCATATTCATCCCGCTACCTCATCTCCATGTACAAAGAAGGCTCAGTAAACACTGAGCCCTTTCAATCACATACTAATAATTCTAATTAGTTCGTAAACTTGATGTAAGTAACTTTTTCATGAGCAGAGTCAGCAGAACCGCCTTCTGTATCACTTCCGTTAGTCAGCAATTCAGTACCCGCAACAAGAGGTTCGCCAGGAATATTGGAAGTTGTGATTACAATACTCTTAGTGCCTTTTGTAACCTTAGTACCGTTCGGATAAACTTTGGCCGCATCATAACCAGCACCACCATCAGCAACCGCTTTAAAATAATAACCGTCAAGAGTAGCATTATTCGGTGCAGCAGCTACAGCAGCTACAACTTCGCCGACCAATGTTCTGTGTTCCGCAAGAGCGGCAGTTCTCTTTGACTTGTTGGTCGCGTCAGAGAATCTTGGAACGATGAGCGCAGCGAGGATACCGATGATGATAACCACGATGATGATTTCAACGAGTGTGAAACCTTTTCTTTTCTTGTTTTTCAAATTTTGCATATATATATGCCTCCTAAAATTAATTTATGTCGAGCCCCGTGGGCCAAACATCAGAATTGTACTGCCGAGAAGAGCGATACCATCGGAAGGAGCATTGCGATAATAATGACCCCGATCATGCCCCCAACCACCAGGATGAGGAGCGGCTCCATCATCGCCATAAGCTGTGAAATCGCATCATCCAGCTCCGAATCGTAGTAATCCGCCGTCTTCTCCAAAAGCTCTTCCAGCGCACCGGACTCTTCACCGATACCGACCATGGACACCATCATCGGAGGAAAGACTTCCGTCTTCTCGAGAAGCGGAGCGAGCTGGACACCTTTCTTAATGCCGTCCGCAACCTCTTCGAGTTTCAGTTTTACATACGCATTTCCGGAAACCTCCCCCGCCGTCTCTAGACATATGAGAAGTGCAATACCGGACTTGAGCAGAGTCGACATCGTCCTTGTAAATCTCGAGGATACGATCTGCGCCATCGGCTTCTTGATCCCCGGCATCTTGAGTTTCATGCCGTCTATCAGAATCCGTCCTTTCCCGGTTCGGTATATCGCGGTAATTCCCGCAATAATCCCGATCAGGACGCCCGCATAGATATACCAGTACACCGCAATCGAATCCGACAGATTGATGACGAATTGTGTAATCCCCGGAAGTTCCGAATCGAAGTCCTTGAATATCTTAACGAAATTCGGAATCACCTTGATGAGCAGGAAGACTACGGCAGCAATCGAAATCACACTCAGGATAATCGGATACATCATCGCACCCCTTATCTTGCTGTTGATTTTGTTTTCCTTCGTAAAGTGAACCGACATTCTCTCCATAACATCGTCCAGATTACCCGTAAGTTCACCGGCGGCGACCATCCCTCTGAGAAGCTCCGGGAAGTACCTTCCCTGCGCATTCATCGCATCGGTGAGCGAAGACCCCTTCTGTACTCTGAGCGACACGTCCTGTATCACAGCTTGAAACTTCTTGTCCGTCGCCTGATCCGCCAAGACGTCAAGGGCTGTAACGAGAGGCATACCGGCGAAGAGCATGGTATGAAGCTGCTTACAAAACAGTGCCAGCGCTTTGGGCTTCGGTTTCGGAGCGAAAAGATTGATTTCGATATCTTTCTTCTCAACGACTTCCTCGACTTTGAGAAGTTTGTTTCCTCTTTCCGCAACCGCGATGCGCACCGCCTCAATGCTGTCGACATCGTATTCACCTACTACGATTTTCCCTTCCAGGTCAATTTCCTTGGATCTGAACTTTGCCATAGAACCTCGCTTTTGGTAAAACCATTTTATCCTAAAAAAAAGAAAAGATAAAGATATTTTTTAATAATTTTAATGTGATTTTAAGGTGGTGATAGGACTAAGGTTCAGGTATTTTGTTGCTTTTTATTAATAATCTGCGGATTCACCCCAATCTTCCGTTCCAATAAAATCAAGCTCTCCGATATCGATTCTCTTGTTCGACGGAGAATCCCTCTTCTTTTTTGTTTTTCTATCTTAAACTCTATTAATTTTTTTATACTAATTTGTAATTAAATTTGTCGTCTCGGCGCAACCAATCCCATCTGTTTTGCCAGGGTATCAAAATCGACCGCATACTTTTTCAAAGCATCGAAAGTGATTTTTCCCGTATTGTAGAGTTGGAAAAGAGACGAGTCCATCAACTCCATCCCGAGCGCTTTGGATGTTTGAATGACCGTGTTGAGCTGGTGCGACTTTCCCTCTCTGAGCAGGTTGCGAACCGCCCCTGTCGCCGTCATAATTTCAAAAGCCGCGACCCTTCCATTTCCGTCTGCGGACGGAAGAAGCTGCTGAGAAATCACCGCCTCCAGGACGTTCGAGAGCTGGATTCTGATCTGTTGCTGTTGATACGACGGGAATACGTCGATGATACGATCCACCGTGCTCGCAGCTCCGATGGTGTGCAGAGTCGAAAAGACCAGGTGACCCGTCTCGGCTGCCGTAATCGCCGTGGAAATGGTCTCAAGATCGCGCATCTCTCCGACCAGAATAATATCGGGATCCTGTCTCAGCGAC
>JAUMXJ010000162.1 GCA_030529205.1 Bacillota bacterium
GTAACCCTGTGCATACATGTCGGTCTTGTCGCCGATGATTTTGATTGCGGATTTGTTCGCTCCGACCGTTCCGTCGGAACCGAGTCCCCAGAATTTGCATCGGATGGTGGACGCGCTCTCCGCAACGATATTCTCTTTCACTTCAAGAGAAAGGTTGGTGACGTCGTCGTTGATGCTGATGGTAAATTCTTTAGCGGGAGCATCCTTCGCGAGTTCATCGTAGACAGCCTTGAGCTGGGAAGGCGTGGTGTCCTTCGAACCGAGACCGTAACGACCTCCGATGACAATCGGAGCGTTCTCTCTTCCGTAGAACATGGTGCGGACATCTTTGTAAAGTGCTTCTCCGTCCGCTCCCGGCTCCTTACTTCTGTCGAGAACCGCAATCTTTTTCACTGTCTTCGGAAGAACTTCGAGGAAGTGTTTTTCCGACCAAGGGCGGAAGAGATGGACTTTGACGAGACCCACTTTTTCGCCTTTTTTATTCAGATAGTCGATGGTTTCTTCAAGCGCTTCACAAACGGAACCCATCGCCACAATTACACGATCCGCGTCTTCCGCACCGTAGTAATTGAAGAGCTTGTAATTTCTGCCTGTGAGTGCGTTGATTTTCTCCATGTACTCGAGGACGATTTCCGGAATCTCCGAGTAATACTTGTTTGAAGCCTCTCTCGCCTGGAAGAAAATATCAGGGTTTTGCGCGGTACCTCTGGTTACAGGTTTGTTCGGACTGAGCGCTCTATTTCTAAACTCTTTGATCGCCTCATGATCGACCATTTTATTGAATTCTTCATAAGGAATTGTCTCTATTTTTTGGATTTCGTGAGAAGTTCTGAAACCGTCAAAGAAGTGCACAAATGGAACACGTCCTTTGATTGCAGCCATATGCGCGATCCCGCCGAGATCCATGACCTCTTGAACCGAGTTCGAGCAAAGCATTGCAAAACCGGTTTGTCTGGCAGCCATAATATCTGAATGATCGCCGAAAATCGAAAGGGCATGTGCCGCAATCGCTCTAGCGGATACGTGGAATACGCCCGGAAGCAATTCGCCTGCAATTTTGTACATATTCGGGATCATGAGCAGCAATCCCTGCGATGCCGTAAAAGTCGTTGTAAGTGCACCGGCTTGTAGGGAACCGTGCACCGCACCCGCAGCTCCACCCTCAGATTGCATTTCTGAAACTCTTACCGTTCTGCCGAAGATGTTTTTAACACCGTTCGCCGACATCTCATCGACATTTTCTGCCATGTTCGATGACGGCGTAATCGGATAAATTGCAGCAACATCCGTGAACGCATACGACACATAGGAAGCGGCAGCATTACCGTCCATGGTCTTCATGATTTTCTTCATTTTTCCTCCTTATACTTCCCCATAGTTGACTGGATTATAACATAAAAAAATGTCCAACTATTGAATTTTTATTGTATTCTAATCCGCGAATCCCATTCCTTATATTGAGAATTATTATATAATGTCACATCTTCCCGCTGCATTTTTCGCCGCATTTAGAACGCTAAGCGGCAAGGCTTTCTCTCTTGGTCGCACTCAGCACCCGCACGATGAAAAACGCGGAAAAAACCAGACAAATTCCCTCGGCAAAAGCGGAGGCATACCACAATCCCGCCTCCCCGAAATAATTCCCTAGGAGTACAAGTGCGAGCAGAAGGATGATGAAGGTGCGATTCAGGCTGATTATAATGGCGTATCGCGGTTTCATCAGCGCGGAGGCGAAGCCCGCCACCAACAGATTAAATCCCATAAAAGCAAACGCGACGCTGAATTTCCTCATCGCCAGAGCCGAATCCGCAATAAAATCCGCCTTCTCCGCACCGAAGAAGAAGAGGTAAATTCCGTCCGCAAATACGAGAACCAATGCCAAAGACACTACCCCTACCGCTACTATGCTGTAAAATGCATACTTGAGCAATCTGACATACTTTTCCCTTTCCCCGCTTCCGAAATAATAACTGACCAACGGCTGGATTCCCTGAGTAATGCCGGCAAAGCACATCGCGACAACCTGATTGACATATCCGATTACCGTAAAACTTGCGACCGCAAGTTCTCCGGAATACTGAATCAAAAAGTGATTGTATAGAAACAGGATGGTTCCCACTCCGATTTCGGTAATGAAATCGCCGAGTCCGATGGGCAGGATTTTTTGAAACAACTTGAATTTCCAACGAAATTTGGTGAACTTGAGTTTGGACTTTCCGAACACGAAGTGATACATGTAGATAAAAATGGATA
Organism: Bacillota bacterium; assembly: GCA_030529205.1. Lineage (GTDB taxonomy): Bacteria > Bacillota > Clostridia > Peptostreptococcales > Acidaminobacteraceae > JAUMXJ01. Next base: position 2,254 of record JAUMXJ010000162.1, read on the forward strand.
CGGCCTGCGAAATACCGGTTGCGACCGCAGCACCCGCTACCCCCCATCCCTGAAGACCGACAAATATATAGTCGAGCACAATATTGGTCACCGCACTTACCACCACGGCAAGGGTGGCGAGAACCGGGAAACCGTCGACCTTGACGAGTACCTCCATATTGTATGAGACGATAAAACAGGAGGAAAACAGGACGATAATGCGCAGATATATCAGTACCTCTTCCATCAAAATCTCCGTCGCACCCAAAAAGATTGCGATCTGCTCGGAGAACACAAAACTGAACAAGGTCAGAAGTGCCGAAAAAATAACCAGACAACATGTGACAAACGAAAAGACGCGATTGGCGCGTTCCCGCTCACCGCGTCCGAGCAAAACCCCGACTATCGTCTGAGTCCCCACACTGAATATGATGGCGATCCCGAACAACATATTGATAAACGGCAATGAAATATTGACCGCCGAGAGCGAAAACTCCCCGTTGTAGCGAGCGACAAAAAATCCGTCCACCATGGTGTAAAGTGTAAACACCACCATTGCCGTGATGGATGGAATCACGTAGCGCAAAAACTGCCCGAATAAACCCCGATTGACGGGAGTCTGCACCTTCCTTTCCGTTTTCTTTCCAAATGACTTCGGCATAACCCCTCTTATACTTTAATCCCCTTGATGAGCCGTCGGATGCTCCACATCCCTATTGAAAACCATAACCCCCTCCTGAACAACTCAGAAAGGGGGATGATGATCATATCATATACCTGTACTGATAAATCAAATCTGTCGGTACAGAATCCGCTCATACAGAATC
>JAUMXJ010000163.1 GCA_030529205.1 Bacillota bacterium
TGAAGGCAAAGTCGATGCCGATGTGCATGCAGGGGCGGATGAAGATGCGGATAAAGTGCCCGCACTCTCGTAAAACCCTCTTTCATCCCAAAATGCGTTGTTTCTGTATGCGACGGGAACATGCGTGTGTGCATTGATTGCAGTCTTGATTGCGGAAGTAATGGCGGCGTTCACCTTCGACAAATCCGCGAATTTAATTTCTATCTTCGCCGGATGGACATTGACATCAATTTCTGACGGATCGATTTCCAGGAAAACAAAACTTACCGGAAATTCTCCCCCCATCAAATGACTGCGATAGCAGCCCTCAATGGTACGTGTCAATTCCTGACTTTTGACATATCTACCGTTTACAAAGGTCATGATGTAATTGCGATTCTTTTTTCTCAGTGAAAATTTTGAGCTGAGTCCGCTCACCGCAATCATTTCATTGCGAAAATCCAATTTCATCATATCTTCCGCAATGCTTCTTCCGAACACCTGGAAGACCGTCGATTGCAAATCATCTTTCCCGTCAGTCTTGAACACAAGATTTCCGTCCACTTTAAACGTAACGGAAATTCGAGCATTCGCCACGGCGAGTTTGTTCATGATTTCGATACAGCTTCTCGTCTCCTGTGTGGTAGTGCGCATAAACTTCCATCTTACCGGGGTATTGTAAAATAAGTCGGTGACTTCCATCATGGTCCCGCGCAAAGCGGCAATATCGGATTTGTTTTTCATCTCACCGCCCATGATTTCCATGCGCATTCCGACAGAATCCACCTCCTGTTTGGTGACCAGCACAACTTTCGAAACTGCTGCGATGCTGTGAAGAGCTTCCCCGCGAAATCCCATGGTTTTAAGAGAATACAAATCGCCGATTCCGCTGATCTTTGAAGTTGCGTGTCGTGCAAACAACAAGTCCGCATCTTCCCGTCCGATGCCGGATCCGTTGTCGGTCACACGAATCAAATCCTTGCCTCCGCTTTCTATTTCTACGACAATTTCGGTGGCGGAAGCATCTACAGAATTTTCAAATAACTCCTTGATGATTGCGCTGGGGCGTTCCACCACTTCGCCGGCTGCAATTTTTGATATGGTATCTTCTCTTAAAACATGAATTTTACTCATATACCCTCTACCTTTTCACTTCCTTTTGCAATCTGCTGAGTATCTCCCACGCCATTTTCGGTGAGACATCGTCCATTTCAAGCTCGCGGAGCTCACAGACGAGAGATTGCAGTCCGATTTGATTTTTCGCATGATCCTGCTCATCACATTCAACCGGAACTGCGGAGAAATCCGCATCATAATCCTGTAAAATATTTTGTTTCAAATTCGCATATTGCTCCGCATGTCTGCCTAAGACTCCGGCTTCGCCTCTTTCGAGTTTTTTCAATATTTCTTTTGCTCTGGTCACCACTTCTCCCGACACACCTGCCAGCATGGCGACTTCTATTCCGTAGCTTCGATCCTCCGTCCCGCGCACAATATGCCTCAAAAAGACAATGTCATCGCCTTCTTTTTTCACATCGATTCTGTAATTCAGTACGCCGTCCACCCTACCTTCCAAAACGGTCAGCTCGTGATAATGTGTTGCAAACATCACCTTCGCACTTTTTCGGGAAAGATATTCAACCACGGACAGGGCGATACTGAGTCCGTCCAATGTGGATGTTCCCCTTCCGATTTCATCCAAAATCACGAAAGAGCGAGGAGTCAGGTGGTCCAAAATATACGCCAACTCCTTCATTTCAACCATAAAAGTGGATCTTCCTTCCGCCAAATCGTCTGAAGCGCCGACTCGGGTAAAGATTCGATCGATCAGTCCGATTCTCGCCTTTTTTGCGGGAACAAAGGAGCCGAGTTGCGCCAAGATAATAATCAGCGCATTTTGCCTCAAATAGGAGGACTTCCCCGCCATATTCGGACCGGTCAGAACAAAAATCTTGTCGCTTTCATCGTTCATATAAGTACGATTCGGAATATAGGCGGACAGAGTTTCGATGACCGCATGCCTTCCCTCTTCAATTTCAATGACATTGCTCTCATCCACCAGAGGTCGCACATATCCCCTGATATACGCCGCTTCGGAAAATGATGCCAAAAGGTCGATTTCAGAAATCGCCGCAGCATTGTCCTTTAACTCCGGAATACAGTTCTTCAGCTCGGATTTCAGATGTTCAAATATCTGCTTCTCCAGCTTTCCGACATGGTCCGCCACACTCAGAACCTTATCCTCAAGCTCTTTGAGTTCATCCGTCACAAAGCGCTCTGAATTGACGAGGGTCTGCCTTCTGATATAATGGGCAGGCACTTTTTCCGCAAATGACTTCGACACTTCGATATAGTATCCGAAAACCTTATTGTAACTGACTTTTAAAGACTTGATATTCGTTTTTTCTTTCTCTCTGCGCTCCAATTCAAGAATCCATTTTTTCCCTCCGCCAAGAATACTGCGGACTTCATCAAGTTCGGAAGAATATCCGTCCTTAATGCTCTCCCCCGTCTCCAGCACCGCCTCGTCAATCAAACCTGCAATTTCTTCCAACGGATTTAATCCCTCATAAAGATAGGCAAAATCGGGAGATGACATTTTTTTTATTTCATGTATGGAAAACAATGAATTCTTGATTGCGACCAGGTCCTTGAGAGTCGCGGTATCATAGACGAGTTTTGTGACAATTCTCTCAATGTCGTATATTTTTTCAAGAAGACTGCGAAGACTGCTGCGATCCCAATAATTTTGACTGAGAAATGCGACAAAATCCTGTCTTTTTCGAATGCGTTCCAAATCGAGCAGCGGAGATTTCAGAGATTCTCTGAGAAATCTCGCACCCATTGCCGTACACGTATAATCCACGACACCCAGAAGAGAACCTTTTTTCTTTTTCCCGTTCATAGTCTCGACCAATTCGAGATTGCGAATGGAACCGCTGTCCAAAAGAAGAGCGTCACTCGGATTGTATTCTACCGCCGCCCCGATGTGATTCAAACTCTGCTTCGCCGTGAACTCGAGGTAATTCTGCAACATCTCCGCCGGGTTTTCTTCAAATCCGTT
>JAUMXJ010000164.1:0-1496 GCA_030529205.1 Bacillota bacterium
CGAACATATCGAAGTGGATTTGAACGGTCTCGGAATCGGAAGTACCATCACAATCGCAGATATCGATATGAACAAGTATCCGGGAATTGAAATCCTGGAAGACGCGGATTCCGTTGTTGCGACGATTGTAGAACCTTCGAAGTACGACGAAGCTCCTGCTGAATCATCCGAAGAAGCGGTAGAAACGGAAGAGTAATCCGATATCATTTATTGTTTAACCCCTTTTGCTTTTATTCAGAATCTGTGAAAGCTGAAGGGGTTTTATTCTATCCGTTGCTTGGAGGATGATGTGTTATTCAGCAGCCCGATTTTTTTGTTCTGGTTTTTGCCCATAACATTATTGGTGTACTATGCGATGCCCGTTCGATGGGCGAAGAACTTGTTTCTCTCCTTTGCAAGTGTATTTTTTTATGCCTGGGGAGAGCCGGTTTTTGTCTTCATCATGCTGGGATCTGTCCTGGTTAGCTATACTGCGGGTATACTGATAGACCGGTATCGGCATGCGGGACAGGTGCGAAAATGGGTGCTTGTCTTTGTCGTTTTCTGGCATTTGAGTATTTTCTTCGTGTTTAAGTACTGGGATTTTTTCTTTTCAAATTGGAGTGCATTGTTTCCGCACTACCGGGTGCCTTTATTGCATATCGGTCTTCCGATCGGGATTTCCTTTTTTACTTTTCAATCCATGAGTTATGTGTTCGATGTGTATCGGAGTGAGGAATCCAACTTTGTACAGAAGAATTATTTTCATGTGCTTCTCTATATATCGCTGTTTCCTCAGCTGATTGCCGGACCGATTGTTCGCTATCAGGATATCGCGCATGAAATCAATCACAGGAGGGAAAGTTTTTCCGATTTTGCCGCAGGTATCACCCGGTTTTTATGCGGACTCTCCAAAAAGGTGCTCATTGCGAATCAACTCGCCGTCGTGGCGGATTTGGCGTTTCAACAGTCTCCCGCGGATATCGGAACGGCATTTTCCTGGTTGGCGATTGTCTCTTACACGCTCCAAATATACTTCGATTTTTCCGCTTACTCGGATATGGCAATCGGATTGGGACATGTCTTCGGCTTTCATTTTCTTGAAAACTTCAGGTATCCGTACGCGTCGCGCAGCATCGCGGAGGCGTGGAGAAGATGGCATATTTCGCTCGGAAATTGGTTTCGGGATTATGTGTATTTTCCGCTCGGAGGAAGCAGAAACGGGAAATACAGGACACTTCGGAATATCTTTATCGTCTGGTTGTTTACCGGGATATGGCACGGGGCGAGTTGGACTTTTATTCTGTGGGGATTGTTCCATTTCACATTCATCCTGCTGGAAAAACTCTTCGAAAAAAAGACGGATCATATTGAAACAGCCACGTGGATGCGGTTCGTGAGGGCAAACCGCGGCATGAATCCCGGTGTATGGTGCTTCAAACGGATGATACAAAGCGTATACGTCTTTCTCGTCTTTGCACTCAGCTTCGTATTTTTTCGATCTCCGTCCGTCGATT
>JAUMXJ010000164.1:1506-2972 GCA_030529205.1 Bacillota bacterium
CTGGAGTATTTTGCCGTGATGTTTTCCGCTACGAAACCCGTGATTCCCGGGGCGGCGTGGTTTTATTTAAAGGAATACCTGGTGTTCTACGTCTCGGCAATCTGTTTGAGCGTGCCGATTCTCCCTTGGATAGAAAAAAAGAACCCGTCGGGCATTTATTATTTTGCCAGAAATCTGGTGATTGCTGCGGTTTCGTTCATTTCGGTCGTGTACTTGATCAAGGGTGTGTACAATCCGTTTATATACTTCAACTTTTAGGTTGAAATCAGAAAGAGGATAACATGTCGAAGAAAAATATTATAATTTCAGACAATGGAGAACAGTCGGAAAAGGAAGATATCAAAATCAGACCCAAGAAATCGATGGAGTTGATTTTCAATTCGGTCCTGGCGGTTTCCTTCCTCGTGTTCATCGTCTATTACTTCTATCAGAATGCTTTTCTGTTTCCGCGGGGATACGGGTTTGGCGGAGCGATAGAGCTGAAAGGTTATCGAGAATGCGATGACGGTTTAAAGGCTGTTTTCCGCAAGGTTGAGGACGATTTCAATCGCAATTTCCATCGTCGTCTCGATCACATCCCTTTATACGGAAGTTTGAACCGGATGTTGGGACGGACCGTCCTGGACGATGCCGTTGCCGACCGCAGTATTGTGAAAGGTGCCGAAGGGGTTCTGTACTACGCCATGCCGAAGTACGTCGATACCGCACCCTTCGTATCGGCATTCGTGAGACTTCGCGGTTTTTTGGAGGAGAGAGAAATTCCGTTCGTATATCTTCAGGCACCGAACAAACATATGAAAAATTCCTGTTGTTTTCCGAAAGGCGTCATGGACTACAGCAATGAAGTCTCCACGGACTTTATCAATCGTCTTGCGGAACAATCCGTTCCGACCTTGGACATGGATCGTGTCTTTGCGGATTCGGAAATGGACGAGCGCGGGGTGTTTTACATGACGGACAATCATTGGAATATTCACGGTGCCTTCGCCGCATATGTCGAATTAATCCGGTATCTGGAAATGTCGGGTTTCGGCGACAAACTTGTCGACACGGAACGGACCACGGATTTGAAACAATATGAACTTCGCACCTGGAAGAATGCGTACATCGGATCACAGGGCAGGCGCGCAGGAATCGGGTATTCCGAAATCAGGGATGATTTTGAAATGCTGTTTCCGAAGCAATCCCGTCGGTTTACTTTTCTCAAATCCGGGGTCGCCGGGGAAGTGATTCTCAGCAGGCAGGGAAGTTTCAGGGATGTGTTCTTCTTCGGTGAGTATCTTGAAAAGGAAGATATTTATCAGGAAAAGTACACGGTGTTTATGGGCGAGGGGACTGCGGAAGAACTGATACAAAATGAGGAGTTGCGTGATTCCGATGCTATGAACGTCCTGATTATCAAGGACTCTTTTGCAATGCCGGTTGCAGGCTTTTTGAGTCAGAACTGTGCATCCGTTCACATGATC
>JAUMXJ010000165.1 GCA_030529205.1 Bacillota bacterium
ATTACAAATCGGGTCACAATTTGACCAAAATCGATTATAATGTTAGCAATCAATTTATTAAAGGAATCATTATGGCATCGGAAAGACAGAAGAAAATAAGAAACTTTTCAATCATTGCGCATATCGACCACGGGAAATCCACATTGGCGGATCGCCTCATCGAAGAAACCGGCACGCTGTCGGCGCGCGAGATGAAGAGTCAGGTTTTGGACAGCATGGATCTGGAACGCGAGAGAGGCATCACCATTAAGCTTACATCCACAAGGCTCATCTACAAAGCGGATGACGGAGAGGAGTACATTCTCAATCTCATCGATACCCCGGGTCATGTAGACTTCAACTATGAAGTCTCCCGTTCGCTTGCCGCGTGCGAGGGGGCGGTTCTTGTCGTCGACGCCTCGCAGGGCGTGGAAGCGCAGACCATGGCAAACGTCTATCTCGCGGATGAGCAGGGACTGACCATTGTACCCGTACTCAATAAAATCGATCTGCCGAGCGCAAGACCCGAAGCCGTAATCGAAGAAATTGAAGATTTAATCGCCATCCCCGCGGAGGATGCGCCGCGCATCTCCGCAAAGGAAGGAAAAAATATTCGCGCCGTCCTCGAAAAAATACTCCTGGACGTCCCATGCCCCGAAGGAGACGAACATGCACCTCTCAAAGCCCTGATTTTCGACTCCGTCTACGACAGCTATCGAGGAGCCGTCGTCTATATCCGTATCTTCGAAGGAAGCATCAAGAAAGGTGACAAAATTCGTATGATGGCGGGAGGTGGTGAGTTTGAAGTCATCGAAGTGGGCGTCAGCGTACCGCATCAGATCCCGGTTCCGTCGCTCTCTGCGGGAGATGTCGGGTTTATCACCGCGAGCATCAAGAACGTAAGAGACTGTCAAGTCGGCGATACCATCACAAGCGCGGTCAAACCGACCGCGGAGGCGATGCCCGGCTATAAACAGGCGGTTCCCATGGTATACTGCGGCTTCTATCCGGTGGAAGGCGAGAGCTACGAAGAAATCCGCGACGCGCTCGAAAAACTTCAGCTGAACGATGCCGCACTCTCCTTCGAACCCGAGACATCCGTGGCACTCGGCTACGGATTCCGCTGCGGCTTCCTCGGACTGCTTCATCTTGAAATCATCCAGCAGCGCATCGATCGCGAATTCGACCTCGACCTGATTGCGACGGCGCCGAGCGTCATCTACCGCGTCACGAAGAACGACGGAACCGTGCTCATGATCCAAAACCCTTCAAACCTTCCGGATCAAACCGAAATTTCCACGATGGAGGAGCCGATTGTCGACGCCAAAATCATCGTTCCCAACGAGTATGTCGGCAATATTATGGAACTCTGCCAGAACAGACGCGGCGAGCTGCGCGAGATGTCCTATCTCGACGAACGCAGAGTCGTGCTCAACTACGATTTGCCGCTGAACGAGGTCATTTACGACTTTTTTGACGCACTGAAATCAAAAACCCGCGGATACGGCTCGCTTGACTATGAATTCAAAGAGTACCGCGTATCGGATCTCGTAAAGCTCGACATCCTGCTCAATAAGGAACTGATTGACGCGTTCTCCCTGATTGTCCATAGAACCAAGGCTGCGGAACGTGGACGCATCATCTGCGAGCGATTGAAAGAAGAAATTCCGAGACAGATGTTTATGATTCCGATTCAGGCGGCGGTCGGCTCCAAGGTGATTGCGAGAGAGACCATCTCCGCACTTCGTAAAGACGTCCTCGCAAAATGCTACGGCGGAGACATCACACGTAAAAAGAAACTTCTCGAGAAACAAAAAGAGGGAAAGAAACGTATGCGTCAGATGGGCAATGTAGAAGTCCCGCAACAGGCATTTCTCGCAGTCCTGAAGTATGATGAAGGGAAATAGAGGCTCAGATAGACTTAAGAAGATAACGCCATAAAATAAGTACGTAGTGAACCGTTCCCGGTTCACTATTTATGTGAAACAACAAATGAAAATACATTCACCGGGAGAGACCGTTATATGAAAATGAATCTTTATAAAGCTTTCGTTGTTGCACTCACTGTCATTCTATCCATTTTAAATGTCATGTTCGCCTTTGTTTTGAAGGTCGTCATCGACTCGACCTACACGGGTGATGTAGAAGTGCTCAAGCGGTATTTATTGTTCTCGTTTTTGTTCATCGTCGTGGACATCGTCATCATGATTTTGCTCAATCTGATTAAGGGAAAGTATCTCTGTTACCGACTGATACAAATCAAAAATGACTACTACGCCGCTTCTCTCTCGAATAAAAACACGGCACTCGTATCGGATTTAACCGCCAAAATCGAACAGGTCTATGTGGGAAATCTGTTTCAAAAGTTCAAAATCCTCGGCAATGTCGTGGAGTTTGTTGTCGCGCTGGGGTCCATCATTTACATCAGTTGGACGATGACATTGGGAATCGCACTGGTGACCATGATCCCCATCATGGTACCCGCGCTGTTCTCCGGACCGGTCAGCAGGCGCAAACAACAGTATCTGGAATCGACGGAAAAATATGTGGATTTGCTGAAGGACACCGTTACCGGAATGGATACCATTCGCAGTTTCAGCTTGCAAAATATTTTCTTGACGCATCACCGAAAACAGAATGATGAAACCGAAATTGCGAGAATGAAAAGCGAGGTCACAACCGATATCGTGGATGCTACCAGTCAGAATTTAGGTTTTTTGACATTTCTGACCGCGCTCGGAATCGGGGCTTACTATGTCATCACCGGCGGCATGACCTTCGGGACGCTGATTGCCGCGGTTCAGTTGATGAACAGCTTGATGCAGCCGCTGAGCAATATTTCCTCCTCCCTCAATAAAATGAACGGAGTGAAAGAAGTGGTGGAAGAACTGACCCGTGTCAGAGTCGATCGGGACGCGCTTCAGACGCGGCACGTGGAGCAAATCGAAAAAATCGAGGTACGGGATCTGTCCTATTCCGTCGAAGTGCGAC